>CANRGI010000113.1 GCA_947630095.1 uncultured Bacilli bacterium | reverse complement strand
CCACTTACTGTCAATACTAATAATGTTATGCTAACCACTACTACTAAACTCTTTTTCATTTCTTCACATCCTATTTTATGATATCTATAAATAGAATACATCATTTATCAAAATATGTCAATATCACATTTTAGGATATGTGAAAGAATTTTATATAAATATATGCTAAATTTGAAATGGTGATAAATAATGAATAGACTAAAAGATTTAAGAGAAGATAATGACTTATATCAAAAAGACATAGCCGCTTATTTGAATATGTCACAAAACGGATATTCTTACTATGAAAATGAAAAACTTGACATACCTACTTCAATTCTAAATAAACTTGCAGACTACTATGGCACTAGCATAGATTATTTATTATGTAGAACTGACGAAAGAAAAGCATATCCAAAAAGTATTCTTACTGAACAAAATAAAAAAACTAAAAAATAACTATGGGGTAAAATATGAAAATAATCTGTAATGATTTTAAACCAAATGAAATAATTAAAATGATTAGAGAAAATGCTGGTAAAACCCAAGCAGAATTTGGTAAACAACTAAACGGCTTAAGAAATTATGACTTTGAACTTCTTTTACAAATCGCTAAAAAAGAAAATTTAATAATTACTATTGAATCTAAAAAATAATTTTAAGAAGTTACCCTAACTTCTTTTTATTATACATAAAAAAAGATAATATTTTTACTTATTACCTTTCATATCTTTAACTTTTTCTTCTGCATTTCCACTTAACAAATACGAAGAACTAACTACCATTTGTACTTTATCTTTAACTAAAGAAAAAGTTTCTTCATTTATTCCACCATCAACACTAATAATAGTATTATATCCTTTATCTTCTATTTCTTTATTTAATAAATCTATTTTATCTAAAACACTTTCAATAAACTTCTGTCCACTCTTCCCTGGTTCCACACTCATAATTAATACTAAATCTAAGTAAGGAAGCAAATTAAATATCTCACTTACTGGAGTACTAGGCTTAATACTAATTCCAACCTTTATCCCACTTTTTTTAATTTTATTAATTATCTCTATAGCATCACTTGCTGCTTCATAATGAAAAGTTATATATCTAGTATTAAGTAAACTAAAATTATATATATATTTATTAGGGTTATTCACCATTAAATGTATGTCTAATTGTTTATTTGTGTATGTAGAATATTTTTCTACATCATTTATTGTAAAAGATTTCCTTTCTGTAAATTTACCATCCATAACATCAACGTGAATAAAATCCACATTAGCCTTATCTAATATTTCTATTGCCTTTTCTGGTTTAATTGTATCTGATAAAAAAGAACCACTTACTAACATCTTTACTACTCCTTTATTAATTTTAAATAATTATTATATCTACTTAATTTTATTTTACCACTTTCCACTCTTTTTTTCACTTCACACCCATCATTTCCAGTATGAGTACAACTTTTATATTTACAATTTACATTAAATTCTCTAAACCCTTTTAATATTTCTTCTTTACTTGTATTAAGTTCCAAAGAACTAAAACCTGGTGTATCTGCTATAAGTCCTCCATTTACTTTTATAAGTGTCACTAATCTAGTAGTATGTTTTCCTCTACCTAAGTGTTCACTCACTTCTCCAGTTTTTAACTTTAAATTATTATCTATTTTATTTAATAAAGTACTTTTACCTGCCCCAGTCTGTCCTGCTAAACTTATTGTATACCCCTTTATTTCTTTTCTAATTTTCTTTATTTCTTTATTAGTATAAACTTTATAACCTATTTTTTTATAATACTTTATATTTTCTTTTACTTCTTTTTTCTCTATTTTATTTGCTATATCTAATTTAGTTATTATTATGATAGGTTCTATATTATTTATTTCACTTAATACTAAAAACTTATCTATTAAATAATTACTAAATTCAGGTAAATGCACACTTTGTACTATAAAAAGTTTATCAATATTAGAGATAAGAGGTCTAATTAAAGTATTTTTTCTCTGTTTTACACTTTCTATTGTATTATTTATAGTATCTATTACTACATTATCTCCTACTGTTAATTTAAAATCTTTTAATTTACCTCTTACCTTACACGGAAAAACACTGTCATTACTAATAACAGTATATAAATCTTTATTTATATTAAGTATTTTTCCATCTCTAAGATTCTCCGTCTTCATTTTCCCCACTACTATCTTCATCGTCTTCACTCGGGATAATATCTTCAATTATATCAGGTACTTTAGTAACAGTTATCTCTAAACTTACACCTTCTACTACTACACTACCTGCTTCTCTTGATTGACTAGTTATAGTCCCCTCAGGAAGTAACGTATTATCTGTATATTTAATTTCTAAATTTAATTTATATTTTTTAGCAAATTCTTCTACTTGCTCTAGTGTATATTCACCACTTGTAAAGTTAGGATAAACTATCTCTATTTCAGGAATATATATAGTTACATTTTCTCCGTATTTAACATTAGTACCAACTTCAGGTACAGTCTTTACTACATCTTCTTCATTGTAATTATCTTCTTCTTTAACTTTCTCTTTTTCAACACTTACAACACAATTATATTTAGTTTCTAAAAGTGTCTTAACTTCTCTATAATTTCTTCTACTGTAGTCTTCCATTTCAAATGAAGCATCTCCACTTGATAATATTATACAAACTTCTCTACCAGATTTTGCTAATGTTCCTGCTTTAGGACTAGTTTCTATTGCATAATCTTGTTTTATTTCGTCACTAGGCTTATATTTAAAATCAACTTTTTGCCCATCAACTTCACATACAGGACTAAACCCTGCTTTAGTTAGAGTATTAGCAGCATCAACACTACTTAAATTTGATACATCTGGTATCTTTACAGTCTCGTCTTTAGAAATATATGGTAATAAAAAGACTACTGCTGCCGCTAGGACTACTAACCCAGTAAATATACTAGCGAGAATAATAAGTAATTTATTTTGACTTTTTGCTTCTTCTCTATCCATTCTATCCCATTCTTCCTTCTTTGCCTTTTCTTTTTCTTTTACTTCTTTCTTTGCTGTTTCTAACGCTTTAGTATCGTCTATATCAGTTTCACTGTATTTATAAACATATTTAGGCTCATTTATTCTTGACTCGTCCATTGCTGTTACTATATCTTGATGCATCTCTCTTGCATCTTTATATCTATTTTGTGGATTCTTTGCTGTTGCCTTTATTATTATGTTCTCAATAGACTGTGGCAATTCTGGAAGTTTTTTCCTAATACTAGGAAGTGGCTCTTTTAAATGTTTTAATGCTATTTCAACTGCATTATCTCCTTTATAAGGTACAGACCCAGTTAGTAATTCATACATTAGTATACCCATTGAATATATATCACTTCTTAAAGTAGAACCTTTACCATTTGCTTGTTCAGGTGGTAAATAATGTACACTACCCATAACAGAATTAGTTTGTGTTAATTGAGTACTATTAAGCGCCATTGCTATACCAAAATCTGTTATTTTTATAAGTCCATTTTCAAGTATCATTATATTTTGAGGTTTTATATCTCTATGAATTATATAAGCATCATGTGCATGTGCCATACCATCAGTAAGTTGACTCATTATATCTATTACTTCAGTTATAGTTAAACTACCCCGTCTTTTAAGTAATTGTTTAAGTGTCTTACCTTCTACATATTCCATAACTATATAGTATTGTCCGTCGTCTTCTCCTACATCATACATTTCCACTATATTAGGGTGATTTAGACTAGATGCACTAAGTGCTTCTCTTTGAAACCTCCTTACAAACTTTTCGTCATTTGCAAGGTCCCCTCTTAATACTTTCACTGCAACATTTCTATCAAGTATAGTATCATATGCTAAATAAACATTAGCCATACCACCTTCTCCAAGAGTCCTTATTATTGCATACCTATCATTTATTTTAGTTCCCTTTATTATCACTACTATCACCAACCTCACTTAAATAAGCAATTGAAATATTATCATTTCCCCCTCTTAAATTACTTTTAAATATAAGTTTATCTAATTTCTCCTCTATATCCAAATTCTCGTCATTTAATACTTTCTCTATTTGTTCTTTTGTTACCATATTTGTTAGTCCATCACTACATAAGAATATTCCATCAACTGGGTCAGGTACATCAAATATATCTATTTCTACTTGAGGTGCCGCCCCAAGTGCTCTCATAAGTACATTTTTTTGCGGATGGTTCACTGCTTCTTCAGGTCTTAACTCTCCAGTTTCAACTAATACATTTACAAGAGTATGGTCTTTAGTAACTTTATATAATTTTCCATTTTTATATACAAACCCACTAG
>CANRGI010000112.1 GCA_947630095.1 uncultured Bacilli bacterium | reverse complement strand
ATAGACTTTTATATACTGCTAATGTAGAAGTATTAACACAGAAAGACTTGGCAGAGAGAGTAGGTGTTAGTACTTCTCTAATAGGTTGTTTAGAAAGTAAAAAGATAAGTCAAGGTATAAGTATACCTAACTTATATAAAATAAGTAAGGTACTTAATGTATCTATGGAAAAATTTTTTGAATGATAAGTCTTGTTAAAAATAAAAAAATATGTTATTATGTATGTAAGGGTAGTAAAACCCTTAATGTTTCCCTGAGGAAAATATTATTATCAACAATACCAGAATAAATAGTAAAAAAAATTATTCTACTAAAATTCTCCTCCATTGGTTGCTCTTCTTCCTTTTATCGGTTGAGGGCAATAAATCTAACTACTAAATGTATCTCAGGGATTACAACATTTAGTAAATTTAGATTTAAAATGGAGTGAGAATTTTATAATTTTAGTACTTATTTTAAGTACTATTTTTTTAAGCAAAAAAATACTAAAAGTTAATCTTCGTCTTCTAGTATTCTTTTTGGGTATGGTTTAATTTCGTCAGTAAGTCCGAACATATAATCTAAACTAGTATTATAAAACTTTGCTAATTTAATTAAAGTTTTATAGTCCATTTGTCTTTTACCTGTTTCATAAAAACTATATGCTGCTTGTGTTACATTAATTTTTTTACTTACTTCTTCTTGAGTTAAGTCTCTATCTTCTCTTAAATCTTTAAATCTTAAAGTCATATAAACACCTCTTAAATATATTTTAAGGTAAAACATATTGTTATATTCTTAATTATGACATAATGTTATAATTAGTATTTTCTGTTAATGGTAAAAAATACCTAAATTTGACAAAATATACTTTTTATGGTACAATTATAAATGTTTTAAGGGGGTAATGTAATGATTAAATTAAATTATGAAGGGAATTTAGAAAAAGATATTAAAAATTATAAAAATAATTTTAATTTTGAGAAATTGATTAAATCTCATTTAATATCTGATGTTTTACTTTCTTCAATGTTTACTTTAGTAGGTGTGTATGGCTTTAATATGGAAGCATTTGGGGCTTTTTCTAAGGCATTTGTAACTGTTCTTGGAGTAAGTGCTTTATCAATTATTAAAGAAAAATTAAGTAGTAAATATTCTAAAAAGAAAGCAACTAAAAAGTTAAGGAAATTAGCAAAAGAAGTTAATAATTATGTAACTAAAACAAATGAAAAACCTTTAATTAATGGCAATTCTTTTAAATATTCTATGCAAAGAGAAGAAAATAAAGAGATAGTAAATACTGATAGTGAAGGTAAGGTAGTTGCTACTAAAAATGAAATTATAAAAGATTATTGCTTACTTAATAGACGTGATAAAATAAATATCTTAAGAGAAGTAAGAAGTAGAATAAAATATTCTAATGGAGAAACTTTAAAAGAAAATAATTTATATTTATTATCAGATAATGAATATTATGCTGAGTATGAAGATAATACATTAAAATTAAAAAAATAATATTAGAAATCTAGTATTATTTTTTTCTTTGTTGTATAATTTTAAAGGAGGATATATGAAAAGCGATGGTAAAATTTTAATAGCATTTATTTTGAATTTATTTTTTTCAATATTTGAATTAGTAGGTGGTTTTATAACTAAAAGTGTGGCTATTTTAAGTGACTCAGTACATGATTTAGGAGATGCTTTAAGTATAGGTATAAGTTATTTTTTGGAAAAGAAAAGTAAAAAGAAACCTGATAATAAATATACTTATGGTTATTTAAGATATTCTATATTAGGGGCATTAATAACTACATTAATACTAATAATAGGTGGAGTAGGAGTTATATATGGGGCGATTATAAGGTTATTTAACCCTGTTAAGGTAAATTATGATGGTATGATAGTTTTTGCTTTATTTGGGGTTATAATTAACTTTCTTGCTGCTTATGTTACAAGAGATAAGTCTTCACTTAATCAAAGGGCAGTAAATTTACATATGCTTGAAGATGTGCTAGGGTGGATAGTTGTTTTAATAGGGTCTATAGTTATTAAATTTACTCATTTTAGTCAAATAGATGCGATTATGTCTATATTAGTTTCTTTATTCATTTTATATAATGCGTTTATAAATATTAAAAATATAGGAGATTTATTTTTAGAAAAGATACCTAAAGGAATAGATGTTGAAGAAATTAAAAAACATTTAAGTAAAATAAATGGGATAATAGATGTGCATCACGTGCACGTATGGAGTATAGATGGGGAAAACAATTATGCTACTATACATATAGTAAGTAATAGTAAAGATACTATAAAATTAAAAAAAGAAATAAGAGAAGAATTAAATGAACATAATATAAGTCACGTTACAATAGAGATAGAAACAGAAGAGGAAAAATGTAGTCAAGTAAGTTGTGAAGTAAAGAAAACAGGTAAGAGTGTAGGACACCACCATTAAAAAATAGAAGATTTGTCTTCTATTTTTTGCTTAGTTTTAAAGAATAACTTTTAGATAATACTTCTTTATAATTAGTACAATATAAACCTAGAGTATTATCTTTAATATTATAATCTATTATTGGAGCAGGTATGTTTGCTACTAGATTATAACCATTATCAATGTAGTCTCTAAAATTTATATTTATATAATCTTCTAAAGAAATATTATGTGGTAAATCAAAATTAGTAATTAATGCACCAATATTGTCTTTTACAAAAATTCCCTCTTGGTAAAGAGGAGTAATTCCAGCGTGTAACATATTGTAAGTTTCTTTCTTTGTTAAAAAATCTTTTATTTCTATTAATTCTTTTAATTCTAATTTACTATAGTTTTTTCTTAAAAATATATTAGTATCTAAAAATTTCATATATTCCTCCTTTTTTGCGTAGAGTTTGATTATAACATAGAATATGATTTAACTCAATGAAAAATGTGTGAAATATGCGAATTTTTGCTTTAAATGATAAAAACCAATCAATTTTTGACTGGTTTATTACTTGTTAATGTTACTTTGGTTTTTCCATTTAGAACATTTTTACTCCATTTAAAAGGTTTGTCATAGTCATTAGAGTTTTTACTACGAGAGATTTTTGTTGGTTTAATATTAGTAAAAAAGTCTTTAGGAAATTTGGAAACATTATTTTCTTTCATATTAACATCCCCCTTATTTCAATATTATTATACTTAAAAAATTTGAATATTACAATTAGAAAGTGAGAAAGATTTAAAAATTATTTAAACTTAAGTATAATATACAAATAAGTATTAACCAGTTCTGCATAATTGATTTAATTTTATATGCGTTAATTCATACAATACGCTTTTATTAATTCTATTATAATTATTTTTATTAAGTAAAAATTCATAGAGTAGAGTAGTATTATAGTAATTTAATGTTTTTAACTTTTTAGTAACTCACATAAGTAAATTCTTTTTTATTGCTAAATATCTATATTAGCATACATATTTTGGTATTTTTTAATATTATTGTTGCATAATATTTAATGATCCTAAGTATCCCGCGTGGACTTAGGACATTTTTAGTATATCGTGCCAATTTGATGGAAAATTCATAGCATTTAATACATCATTTAATGCTATAGTATGTAATTTTGACTGTATACTCATTATTCTACTATATAATTTGTGGTGGAATTTATCGTAATCTTCTTTAGTTAATAATAGTTTTAATGCAATTACGACAGAGAATAAATCATTTTTTCCAATTTTATATCTTCCATTAGCAATTGGCAAATTCAACATTTGGTGATATCTAGTGTCATTTATACTAGTGTATGTTGGAAATTTATAATTATATAATCTTTCACCGTGTGCACATAAATTTCTAGTTCTAGTTAAAATATTTAATAAACTGTATAAATCTATTTCGCTAATATTTAATTCAATGGCTATTTTTGTTCTTTTATGTTGTTTCATTAATCTATAAAAATTGCAAATATCTCCAAATGATAATATATTAACTAATACCCATAAAGGAATAAAACCATAATTTATTATGTAATGATTAATGTATTTATTTTCAATATTATTTGCTATATTTTTATTTATATTGCTTAATAAAACTTGAATATATTTTATATTTTTTTGTTTAGTATCATTATTTACATTAACATTTTCAAAAGTTTCAAAATTGTTTAATTTTAAATAATTGTCATTTCCATATTGTTCAGAAAAGTAATAAGCAATTAAGGCTCGTAATGAATTTTCAAATTTTAAAATATATTCTAAAAATATATTTCTTAATGTGTGCCGTGCATGGTGCATATCTAGTTGGTGAAAGTCCAATACACGCGTAGGTATCAACGAAGTGTTAGAGAA
>CANRGI010000111.1 GCA_947630095.1 uncultured Bacilli bacterium | reverse complement strand
AACTATACCATCTTTTTGCCCACTAATAATATAAACTTTAATTGAATTATATGAACTTATAAAATAATAAACTAAAAATAAAAATATTAGCATTATAATTACTATAAACATTTTTTTAATTAAAGAAACTTTTTTATTTCTATCCTCATATATTGCTAAAGACGAATTATTTACTTCTAACGTATTATCCTTTACTATATGTTCTCCAAGCATTAATTCATTAATAGTTACTGAAAAAATCTCAGATAATTTCTTTAAATTAAAAGCATCTGGTAGTGTCTTTCCTTGCTCCCATTTACTAACTGCTTGTCTAGTTAAACATAGTTTTTTTGCTAACTGTTCCTGACTTATACAATTTTCTTTCCTCAATTGAGCAATAAATTTTCCAATTTTCTCTTGGTTCATAAATAATTCACTCCACAATATAATTTTAAATCAATTATAAAATTAATACAACACCTATTACATCACACATAAAAACTAAACTAAAAAAAGTGAAAAATTCACTTTTCAATTTATAGATTAATAATCTATTATATCTCTAAACCAATAAATTACTTATCTTTATAAACTCGTCTATAGTTAATTGTTCAGCCCTGTAAGTTAAATCTTTTCCCATACTTTTTAATATATTCTCTATTTTTTCTAAGTCATAATCTCTTAAATTATTTCTTAAATTTTTTCTCTTTTGTTTAAAAGCACTTCTAACAAACTTAAAAAAGAAATCTAAATCTTCTATCTTTTTTAATTCTTTATGTCTAGTAAATTTTATTACTATACTATCTACTTTAGGTTTAGGTATAAATGAATTTTTACTTACATAAGTAACTTTTTCTATATCAAAATAATATTGTAAAAACACACTTAAACTATTATACTCTTTTGTATTTGGTTTAGCCCTAAATCTATCTCCTACTTCTTTTTGAACCATTATAATCATTTCGTCTATAATTATTTCATTCATAACTTTTTCTATTATAGGTGTAGTTATATAATAAGGTAAATTTGCTATTAAATGTATTTTTTTATAATTATATTCTTTAAGTATTTCTTTTAAATCTACCTTTAAAAAATCTTCATAAATTATAGTTAAATTATCACTTTTTATTTTATCTAATTCACTTTTTAAAGTCTTATCAATTTCAAAAGATATAACACTAACATTAAGTTTAATAAGTTCTCTAGTTAAAGCCCCATTTCCTGCACCAACTTCTATTATCAAAGATTTATCACTTACATTAGCGCTTTCTATTATCTTTTTTTTAATATTATTATCTATTAAGAAATTTTGACCTAAACTCTTTTTAAATCTAAAATCATTCATTATCTATACCTATTTCCATATTCTTGAATATATGTATCACTATATGACGAACTACTCCAAGACCTAAAACTAAAGTAATTATTATTTCTTACCCCATTAAGAGCATCTCTTAATACATCTTGGACCATCGCCGTATTGCTAGTTAAACTTCCGTCTGCATTTAAATATCTTAAATAATATCCATCTAAATATCCAGAAAATTGTCCTGGAGACTTAACAACATCAACAGGCGAAATACCTTTACTGTCACTTCTATTTAATATTACACTAACAACCGCTAGGACATCATCTTTAAATCTATTACTTTCACTTGCTACAACAGCAGTTAAAAAATTAAAATCACTATCAGATAGTTCATACTTTTGATTAGTATTAGTAACGACAAAACCTTTTTCAGGTAAACTCAAATACTTCAAAAGCACAGGGTTTTCCTCATAATATATGTTCTCTTTATTCTCTTCTATAACTGTAAGCTCTAATGCTTTTTCTTCCATCTTGTTATCTGCTTTTATAATATCATAATATACGTGGTCAGTAGTTTTTCCTAATGTAAATATGATACCAAAAACAATAAATAATCTTGCGTAAGAAAACCATTTCTTTGGCTTATATCTTTTCACCATTACACTCTCCTAAGTACTTCCATTATAACAAAGATATATCTAAATGTCAAAAATACGCTTAGCATTACTAGTGGTAATTTCTTCTATAATTTTTATATCCACTTTTTTATAATTTGCTAACGAAGATGCAATTATAGGAATATACGCGCTTTCATTCTTTTGTCCTCTATAAGGGTGTGGAGTTAAATAAGGAGCATCAGTTTCAAGTAATATTTTCTCTATTGGTATCTTTTCTATTACTTCATATAATTTAGAATTTTTAAATGTTAATACCCCACCTACACCAAGTAAAAATCCCATACTAATTAATATATTAGCAGTTTCTAAACTTCCACTAAACGCGTGTATTACTCCTTTAACATTATATTCACTTAATATATTTATAGTATCCATAGTTGCTTCTCTCATATGAATAACTACTGGTTTATTAACATTCTCTGCTAATTCTAAAAATTCACGAAATACTTTTTTTTGTAATTCTTTATTATCTTTAGAATAATGGTAATCAAGTCCAATTTCTCCTATAGCAACTACTCTCTTATCTAATGCTAATTCATAAAAATCTTTAATATTCCCCTTATATTCATTTACATTTAAAGGGTGTACTCCAATACAAGCATAAATTTCTTTATTTTCTCTTGCCATTTTTATACTATTAATACTACTTTCATAATCTTCACTAGCATTAATAACTACCATAACATTTTTACTTTTAGCATTATCTATATATTTTCTTACATCGCCCTCAATATGAGCGTGTGTATCAATAAACATAAACACTCCTAATCTTCTACTGAAAAATATCTTATAATTAATACGACAAATGAAACCATAAAAATAATGTCATATAAATGAGTTATTCCAGCAAATATAAAGTATGTAACTACAAAACTTGAAAAACCGCACATCTTTACTGCCTTTTTTAAATCTTTACTACAAAAATCATATAATTTCATAATAATCACGTACTAAAGTGTATCAATTATTTTAAAATATTTCTACACATTCGACAAATTTAGTTATAACTTGACACGTTTTTTTACAAATTTATCTCTTTTAACTTTTCTTCTTTATCAATTCTTACAAATAATGGAGTATTTTCCATATCTTTATAAGTATTATTATTTATAAATTTATTATCTTTATTTTCATTATTTAATTGTTTAAATATATTATCACTAGTAGAAGGTAAAAATATACTTAAATTAACCGCACAAACTCTTATTGCTTCTAATAAATTATAAATAACTGTTTCTAATCTATCTTTAGAATTATCTTCTTTAGCAAGTACCCAAGGTGTAGTTTCGTCTATATATTTATTACTTCTCTTAAGTACTTCAAATATTTCCCCTAAAGCATCACTTATAAGTAATTCTTCCATTTTTTCACTTACTTTATTATCTAAAGAATTAATATAATTAATTAAATCATTATCTACTTCTTCATTTATATTTTTATTAATTACTTCCCCGTCAAAATACTTATTAGCCATAGATATAGTTCTATTTACTAAATTACCTAAAGTATTTGCCAAATCAGTATTATATCTTTCTATTATTAAATCATAAGTTATATTTCCATCATTTGCAAAACTAACTTCTCTTAAACAATAATAACGAACAGCATCTACTCCAAAAAGTTTTACTAAATCGTCAGGATACATTATATTACCTTTACTCTTACTCATTTTATCATTTTGAAATAAAAGCCAAGGGTGTCCATAAACTTTTTTAGGTAACTCTACTCCAAGTGCCATAAGCATTATTGGCCAGTAAATAGTATGAAATCTAACTATATCTTTTCCAACAACGTGTAAGTCACAAGGCCAGTATTTTTTAAACTCTTCACTTTCTCCGTCTACATCATAACCAATATTTGTAATATAGTTAGCAAGCGCATCTATCCACACATAAATGACGTGTTTAGTATTAAATGGTACTTCTATACCCCATTTAAAAGAAGTACGACTTACACATAAATCTTGTAGCCCTGGTTTAATAAAGTTATTTATCATTTCGTTTTTCCTAGATACTGGCGCAATAAAATCTGGGTGACTTTCCATATACTCTATTAATTTATTAGAATAATTACTTAATTTTAAAAAATATGCTTCTTCTTCTGTTTCTTTTACTTCACGTCCACAGTCAGGACATTTTCCATCTACTAACTGAGTTTCAGTAAAAAATGACTCACAAGGTACACAATAAAGACCTTTATATTCTCCTAAATATATATCTCCTTGTTCATATAATTTCTTAAATATATGCTTTACTACTTCTTCGTGTTTTTTATCTGTAGTCCTAACAAACTTATCATAAGAAATATCTAGTAAATCCCATAAGCCTCTAATAGTATTACTAATATTATCAACGTATTCCTTAGGACTTAACCCTGCTTCTTTTGCTTTTAATTCTATTTTTT
>CANRGI010000110.1 GCA_947630095.1 uncultured Bacilli bacterium | reverse complement strand
AATACTTTTAGGTAATATTAAATCTGCTCCAAAAAGAGAATATTTAGTATTTTCTAAAGCATATATGGTATTTTGTGTATTAG
Organism: uncultured Bacilli bacterium; assembly: GCA_947630095.1. Lineage (GTDB taxonomy): Bacteria > Bacillota_I > Bacilli_A > RF39 > UBA660 > MGBC139354. Next base: position 4,463 of record CANRGI010000110.1, on the reverse strand, counting down.
TAATATTACTAGGAGCATCATTTACTATATTTAAAGGTTTAAATTTAGGAGTAGATTTTAAAGGTGGAAGTGCACTTACCCTAACAAGTGATAATGTAATAGATACAGAAGAAACAGATAATATATTAGATAAATATGATATAGAAGAAAAAGAGATAATTAGTGATAATCAAGTATATTATAAATTATCTAAAACTTTAGAAGAAAAAGATATGAACACTGTCAAAAGTGATTTGTCTGAATTAAATATTAAATCAGATATATCAGTAATAAGTAATTTAGTTAAGAAAGATTTAACTAAAAATGCTATTATAAGTTTATGTATAGCAGTAGTCGCAATTTTAATATATATTGCAATTAGATTTACAAGTACTTATGCAGTAGGCGCTATTATAAGTATAATGAGTGATGTATTAATTACTATTAGTTTGTTTGCTATTTTTAGAATAGAAATTAACTTCATTTTTGTCGCTGGTATATTAACTATCATAGGTTATTCAATAAATGATACTATAGTAGTATTCGATATTGCTCGTGAAAAAGTTAAAGAGTTAAAAAGTGTTACTATAGAAAACTTAACTAAAGTAGTAAATGATAGTATATCCCTTTCTTTAAAGAGAAATATACTAACAAGTATCACTACACTTACAGCAATAGTTGCTTTACTATTCCTAAGCACTAGTGGTGTTAAAGAATTTAATATAACAGTTTTAATAGGACTTACTGCTGGAACATTTTCTTCATTATTATTAGCGCTTTATATATGGTTAAAGTTAGAAGAAAGAAGATTAAAAAATCCTAGTAAATATGAAAGTGAAGAGGATAATGAACCTCACGAAAGATTAATAAAAGGGATAAATTCATAAGGAGTTAGTATGGAATTATATGACGAGTTAAAGCAAATTTTAAGTACATATATGGATAATGAAAACATAGAAATTGTTGATAAATATATGACTTGTGCTAAAAAAGTTTATGAAGGTATGAAAAGAAAAACTGGAGAAGACTATATAAATCATAGTATAAGAGTTGCTATCATACTTGCTAATTTAAAGATGGACTACCTTACAATAGGCTGTGCTTTAATTCACGAAGCAATAACACTATCTGCTATGAGTGAAGAAGAAATAACTAATGAATTTGGAGTAGATACATCTATCATATTAAATTCTATAAGTAAAATAAGTTCAATTAAAAGAACATTTACTCACTCAACTAATGAAGCAGAAAGATATAGAAGAATAATCGTAGGACTTTGTGAGAACCCTATTAGTTTATTTATAAAACTTGCTGATAGACTAGATAATTTAAAAACTATAAATGTACATAGTAAAGAACATATATTAGATATTATAGACGAAACAGAAAATATCTTTATTCCTATCGCACATAGACTTGGTATTAAAACTATGAAAAGTGAAATGGAAGACTTATGTTTAAGAAATAAAGACCCTAAATTTTATAATGAAATATTAAATAAAATAGATGCTAGTAAAGAAGAATTATTAACTTCACTATATAAAATGAGAGACGAAATAATTGACTTATTAAATGAACATAATATAAGTTTTGATATAACTTACAGAGTTAAAAGTGTAAGAGGAATATATAATAAGTTAGTTAAAGGTAAAAAGTGGGAGCAAATATTTGATTTATTAGGTATAAGAGTACTTGTTAACTCACTAGAAGAATGCTATCTAGTAGTAGGTTTAGTTCACTCTAAATATAGACCAATTCCAAAAAGATTTAAAGATTATATTGCTAACCCTAAAAGTAATTTATATCAAAGTTTGCATACAACAGTATTTGGTGTAGATAATAGAATGTATGAAATTCAAATAAGAACTTATGAAATGAATGAAATAGCCGAGCACGGAGTAGCGTCTCACTGGAGTTATAAAGAACATACTGACGGGTCTAAAAAGACTATTTTAGAGTCTAGGTTAGAAAGTTTTAGAACATTAATTGAAGTAAATGATAAAGAAGAAAATGTAGAGTTCTTTAGTAATTTAAATAATGCCCTAACAAAGGCAGAAATCTATGTATTTACGCCTAAAGGAGATGTAATAGAACTTCCAGTAGACTCTACTCCTATAGATTTTGCTTATAAAATACACTCTCAAGTAGGTAATACTTCAGTAGGTGCCTTAGTAAATGGTAAAATGGTTAGTTTAGACTACAAATTACAAGATGGAGATATAGTAGAACTTAAAACTTCTAAAGGACAAACTCCTAGTAAAAGTTGGTTACAGTTTGTTAAAACAGATACTGCTAAAGGTAGAATTAAATCATATTTCTTTAAACAAGATAGAGAAAAAAGTATAGTGACAGGAGAAGAATTATTATTTAATGAAATTAAAAAAAGACATTTATCTAAAGAAGATTTATTAAAAGAAGATATTATAAATAAGTGTTTATTAGATATGAAAGCAATTAATTATGAAGATTTACTTATAGGAATTGCAACTTTTAAATATACTCCTAGTCAAATAGTAAATAAATTAGATAGTATTCTAAACCCTAAGGAAGAAGAAATAAATGATTATATCTTTAAAGATATACCACAAAGTAACACTCAAAGTAAAATATTAGTAAGTGGAAAAAGTGATATTCTAACTACCTTAGCCCCTTGTTGCACTCCTGTATTTGGAGACGACATAATAGGTTTTGTAACTAAAGGAAAAGGAGTATTAGTCCATAGAAAAGACTGTAATAAAATATCTACAAATAAAGATAGATTAATAGATGTCATATGGGCTTCTAACATTATAGATACATTTACTTCTCGTATAAGAGTCAATTTAGACTCCTCTAATGAAAATTTAATAAATATTTTAACAATCGCGTCTTCAAACAACATCAAAGTAGTAGGTGTAGAAGAAGTTAATTCTAAAGATGGTTCTGAGCATATTTTATCTTGTAAAGTTAAAAATAAAGAAGATTTAATTAAATTTATGAATAATATAGAGAATTTATCTTTTGTAAATAAGGTGGTAAGATGAAAGTTATAATTCAAAGAAGCGCGGATAGTCGTGTTATAGTTGATGGTAAAATATGTGGTGAAATAGAAAGTGGATATGTATTACTTTCTAGTTTTACTTATGGAGATACTGAAGAAATAGTTGATAAAATGATAAATAAAATATTAAATATTAGAATATTTGAAGACGAACAAGAGAAAATGAATAAATCTCTTATTGATATGGGGGGTAGTATTTTAAATATTAGTCAGTTTACTTTATATGCTGATACTACTAAAGGAAGACGTCCTAGTTTTAAAAATGCCCTAGAAAGTGAGAAAGCAAATCATTTATATCAATATATGAATAATAAATTATCTAGTTATGGAGTATATACTCAAACTGGAGTCTTCGGGGCTAGTATGAAAGTAGAAATAAATAACATAGGTCCTGTTACTATAATATTAGATAGTAAAGAATTATAAAAACACTTGTTTTATATATAAATATATTATAAAATAATTATAGAGGTGAAGTGATGTTAGACTTTGTAGAGGGAATAGTTAGTTATATTAAAAGTGATTATGTAGTTATTAATGTAGGTGGAATAGGCTTTAAAATTTATACGCCTAACCCTTATGTATTTAAAGAAGGAGAGAATACCAAAGTATTTTTATATAATCATATAAGAGAAGAAGAGTATAGTTTGTACGGGTTTAAAACAGAAGAAGAAAAAGATTTATTTTTAAGACTTATAGAAGTAAAAGGATTAGGTCCTAAATTAGCATTACCTATACTTGCAACTGGTAGTATAAGTGGAATAATAGACGCGATAGATAGAGAGAATATATTATATTTAAAAGGATTTCCTAAAATAGGAGAAAAACTTGCTAGACAAATAATATTAGATTTAAAAGGTAAATTAGTGCCTAAAGGAGAAACTGATAATAAAAATAATGAATTAGTAGATGCTTTAGTAAGTTTAGGATATAAAAAACAAGATTTAAAGAGTGTAGTAAAAGAAGTAGACGATAGTTTACCAATAGAAATTCAAATAAAAGAGGCACTTAAATTAATGTTAAATAGATAGGAGGATTATGGCAAAATTAACTGATGGAGAATATCAAGAAACTGACTCATTTGAAAAAAGTATAAGACCTGATAATTTCAATGAATATATAGGCCAAACTGAAGTTAAAGAAAATATTAAAGTATTTGTTGAAGCGGCAAAAATTAGAGGTAAATCTCTTGACCACGTCTTACTATATGGCCCTCCTGGACTAGGCAAAACTACTCTTAGTCATATTATAGCAAATGAATTAGGAGTAGGAATTAAAACAGCAAGTGGCCCTACTATAGAAAAAAGTGGAGATTTAGCAGCAATACTTAGCACCATTGAACCTTATGATGTATTATTTATAGACGAGATACATAGAATTCCAAAATATATAGAAGAAATTTTATACAGTGCTATGGAAGACTTTAAACTTGAAATTATTGTAG
>CANRGI010000109.1 GCA_947630095.1 uncultured Bacilli bacterium | reverse complement strand
CTTATATATCCCTCACTAGTATTATGACCATTTGTTCCTTTTCCTGCATATAATAATCTTACACTTCCGTCTTCATTGGTTCTTATTATTCTCCACCATATTTCTTCATTTCCTACTTTTCCAAACTTTACCCAGTTGTTTTCCACAGATCCTGCAAAGTAGTAAACTGCATCTTGTGTTCTTCCATCTTCTTCTAAAAATTGTTTATTATCTTCTTTATATAGACCTCCTGTTCCTGTAAGTGCTGTTGAAAAATCATTTCTTGTATTTATTGTTTTATTATCTGCCAAAAGGGCATCATATAATGGTAATGTTTTTTTAGGTTCTTCTGTCCCTACTTCTATCATTATATTTCCACCAAAACTTTTTCCCATATCTGCACTTTGGTCTTCCTCTGTTTCCAAATATCTAAATTCTATTGTATAACTTTGTACTGCTTTATCTTCTATTGATATACTATATGCTAATATTGTATTTGTAGGTGTTTCTGTTTTAGGTACATTAGTCCACTCACAACTATATCCACCATTTGTACTTGTTATCTTATATTGTAGAAATCCCTCTGTTTCAAATGTATTTACTAAATCTTCTATTACTATATTATATTTATATACATCGTCACTTCTATTTTCTACTGTAAATGATTTAGTTACTGTCCACCCAGGTTCTATTATTCCTGTATTTATTGCTGATGTATCTGTATATATTACTTTTAACTCTTTAGCAACTAAACTTATCTCCTTCCCATTACCTGTTATTATTGGTGTAAAGTATGCTAAACTTATTCCTAAACCTAATACTAATACACCTACTACTAAAAATACAACTATCTTTTTCTTCATATCTTTTGCACTCCTTTACACAGAAAAACACATAGTTAAAACACTATGCGTTCGTGTATGCAAAAAGATAAAAGAATTATTTAGTCTATAATACCCCCCCCATTGCAAACATTTGTACTGTTGAGTTATTTTTTTTCATACTCTCTTATCCCTCCTATTCTTATCTATACTTTTATTCTATCACTTATACTTACTTATAGTCAATTATTTTTTACTCAAAAATTATAACTACTATTTACTTTTTATATATGCAAATATATAATTTTAACTAGAGGTGAAAATAATGAAATTAATTGCCAATGAATATGAACCCAATGAGATATTCAAGATAATTAGAGAGCGGACTAATTTAACACAAGAAGAACTTGGTAAATCTATGAATAAAAAAGGAAGATCTTGGGTTAAATTTATTGAAAATGGTAAAAATAGATTTTACTTTAATGATTTTTTAGAAATATTAAAAAAGAATAATATTAAAATGATTTTAGAAAAAGATAACTAAAAAGAACTATTGATACCTTATAGTTCTTTTATAATTATCTTGTATTTTATCTTTTTTTGGATATTCATATCCAAAATTCCCCTTTATTTTATTTATTTCAGGGTTACTCATACTATCACCTATTATATAGTATGCTTTTTTCTTTTAAAGATATTCGTCAATTTGTTCCTTATCTTCGTTTATATCTATTTCTATTATATTTTTAATTGCTTCGTCTAGTAATGAAAAGTCAAAATTTTCTTCTAACTCCCTTGCTATTTCCAAGTCTGGATTTATAACTGGATGTGGTGGAACAAAAATAGTACAACAGTCTTCAAATGGCAATATGCTTATATCATAACTACCTATTTCTTTAGATATTTTTATTATATCTAATTTATCAAATGAAGCAAGAGGTCTTATAACAACATAATTAGTGACATCATTTACAACTTTCATACTAGTTAATGTTTGACTTGCTACTTGTCCGATAGATTCACCATTTATTATTGCTAATGCTTTCTTTCTTCTTGCAATTTTCTCAGATATTCTATACATCATTCTTCTCATAATAGTAATCATATAAGTATTATCCATATTTTTATATATACTTTCTTGAATTTTTGTAAATGGTACTATATAAAGTTTTCCTGTATTTCCATAACCTTTTAATATCTTTGCTAAATCTATTACTTTATTTCTTGCTTCTAAACTAGTATGAGGTAAACTTTCAAAATAAACAAAATCTAATTTTACCCCTCTTTTCATTGTCAAATATCCCGCGACTACACTATCAATGCCTCCACTTAACATTAATAGTCCTTTTCCAAGTGTTCCTGTAGGATACCCACCTATACATTTAATACTTTTACCAAAAACATACACTCCTTCTTTTCTTATTTCAACATTTACTGTTAACTCTGGATAATGTACATCTACTTTTAAACCTTCTATATTTTTAAGTAAAAACCTACTACACGACTTACTTCCATACTTTTAATAGGATACGCTTTGTCACTTCTATTTGTTTCAACTTTAAATGTAATATTTTTTTCTATTGTATGTTTAGATAATTCTTTTATATTTTCTATACTTTTATCTTCACTAAAATAACATATTGCTATTTCATATATACCAAAAATCTTCTTTAGTTTTTCTATTAAATCTTTAAAATCTTCTTCTTTAGCATATATAAACATTCTATAGTAATCTTTTCTTATTTCTATATCCTTATCTATACTTCTTAATATATTTTCTTCTAAAGTTCTTATAAAATAATTTCTATTATTTTTTTTAGTTGTAAGTTCTCCATATTTTACCATTATTAATTTTTGCATATTTACCTCTTTAATAATAATTCATTATATACTTTATCAAATTTTTCTAAAAATGTATTTATTTCTTCTTCAGTAGTATAAGGACTAATACTTATTCTTATACTAGTAGTGCTTACATTAGTATCGTTAGTTATTGCTTTTAATGTAGTACTTTCTTCTAAACTTGAACACGCGGTTGTAGTACTTATATAAATATCTTCTTTTTCTAATGCTCTTACAAATGTTTCGCTTTTAATTTTTAATAAACTTAAATTATATATATGAGGTACACAAAGATTATTTGAGTTAATTCTTACATCATATTTTTTTAATTTATTATCTAATATTTCTCTTAAAGATTTTACTTTAGTTAAGTTTTCGTCTAATTTTTCTAAAGATAACCTTAACCCTTTTGCAAAACTTACTATAAGAGGAAGTGCTGGAGTGCCACCCCTATAAGGGGTATTTTCTGTAAGACCATAGATTAAAGGTTCGATAACTAAACCTCTTTTTTTATATAATAAACCTATTCCTTTAGGACTATATATTTTATGAGAAGAAAAACTTGCTAAGTCTACATCAGAAACGTGTACTTTAATTTTTCCTAAGGCTTGTGTCATATCACTATGAAATATTGTAAGTTTATTTTTTTTATTTAATATCTGTCTAATTGCTTTTAAAGGTGTTTTATACCCTACTTCACTATTAACTGCACAGAAACTAACTAATATAGTATCTTCTCTTATTAAACTTTCAAATGCTTCTAAATTTAGTGAACCATCTTCATTAATTGGAACGTAATCTACTTCATAACCAATACTACTTAAAAATTCCATTGTTTCAAGTACACTTTTATGTTCTAGTTTACTAGTTATAATATGACGACCTCTGTTTTTATATTTAAATGCTACTCCTTTTATTGCTGTGGTATTCGATTCACTTGCACCACTTGTATATATTATTTCGTTCATTTCACACTCTAAAAATTTGGATATTTGTCTTGTTGCTTTTAAAAATAATTCTTTACTCTTTGTTCCTAAATTATGAATTGAATTAGCATTACCTATAAAATCAGTTGTTACTTTTATATAAGAATCTAGTACTTCTTTTAGTACAGGGGTTGTAGCACTATAATCTAAATATATCATAAATACACCTACATTTCTTGAATTACAGTTAATATAACTGGTTTACTTTCTGTTTTTTTATAAATCATAGAACCTATTTCTTCTCTTATTTCTGTTCTAATTTTTGAGTAATCTGCATATTTACCATTATGTGTGTTATTTTTAATTATTTCTAAACTCTTTGTTTTTATTTCGTCTATTAAATCGAGATTATCTTTTACATAAATAAAACCTCTAGTAATGACTTCAGGACCATTTTTTATTCTTTTATTTCTTTTATCAACAGTAGCGCTTACTAAAATTAAACCATTATTTCCAAGCATTTCTCTATCTTTTAGTACAAGTTCTCCTACATCTTCACTTACTTTACCATCTATTAAAATATCGTCTACAAATATCTTTTCAAAATTATCTTTTAATTCCCCATCAACAAGTTCTACTACATCTCCATTTTCTTTTAGCAATATATTTTCTTTAGGCATACCTACATATTCTGCTAACTCTGCATTTCTAACTTGGTAGCGGTATTCACCTTTTATTGGCATATAAAATTTAGGATTAAATAGTTTAACCATTAACATTAAATCTTCGCTTGACGCGTGAAGACGAACACTTTTATTTTTAGGTACTTCATATATATTTGCCCCCTTAGCGGCTATGTCATTTTTTAGTTTAACACTAGTAAGTTCATTCGCGTCATAACTTGGGTCTGCAAAACAAATGGAGTCAGTTTGCTCTAAGGTGATGTATTTATCATATCCATCTACTATTCTACTCAAATTATAATAAGGCATTTCTCTATCATTTGCT
>CANRGI010000108.1 GCA_947630095.1 uncultured Bacilli bacterium | reverse complement strand
CAATTACTACAGATAAAATTGATACAGTTTTAGGGTGTTGGGTAATCAACCATAATATGAAGGGTGAAAATGACTCTGGTAGGGTTAAAATAACAGGTAGTTTTGATGTTAATATATGGTATAGTTATGATAATAATACTAAGACTAGTGTAGAAGCAAGAACTATAAATTATACTGAAATAGTAAATGTTCATTTAAAAGAAAATAGTATAATAAATAACGATAGTGAAATAATTATAACAGCGCTTAAAAATCCTACTGTTATAGATGTAGGAAATGTAAATAATGTAATAAGTTATGAAATAGAAAAGTGTTTAGGAATAGAAATAATAGGCGATATTAAGGCGAAGATACAAATTATGGAAGACGATAATAGTGATTATGAGATAATAGAAGACGAAATGAACGAGGAAGAAATTTATTCTTCTATAGATAATGAAGTAAGAGAAGATTATTTGGAATAGAAAAATAAGTTGAGGAAATCAACTTATTTTTCTAAACTTCTTAATTCTTTAGTTGTTAATCTTACTTTTTTACCATTAAGTTTAACAGTTTGTAAATTAACTTTTTGAGTTTTATTAGTTGCCTTTAGTGAAAAAGGTCTATTTTTAGAACTCATATTTTTTCTATCAGATATATTTCTAGCCATTTCGCGCCTCCTTAAAACTTCTTCATTAATTTACCATAAAATACTAGTTTAGTCAATGTAAATTTGATATAATTTTAATAGAAATGAGGTTAAATTATGTTATATATAGGAAGTCATACTAGTTATTTAAAGGATAAACAATTATATGGAGTGGTAGAAGAAAGTCTATCTTATGGTGCTAATATATTTATGTTTTATACTGGAAGTAATCAAAGTACACAAAGGTTTCAAATAGACCACGAGTTAAGAGATAAGGCACATAAATTAATGAAAGAAAATGGTATGGATAAAGATAAATGTGTAGTACATGCACCTTTTATTATAAATTTAGCAAATAATACAGATAATGGTAAATATAATTTTTATATTAATTTTTTAAAGCAAGAACTTAATAGATGTATAGAATTAGATATAAGGAAACTTGTGTTACACCCTGGAAGTTATACTACTTTAAATAGAGAAAAAGGTATAGAAAATATAGCAAATGGGTTAAATATTGCCCTTAAAGATATAGAGGGAGCAAGTGTATTACTTGAGTATATGTCAGGGAAAGGCACTGAAGTAGGAACAAGTATAGACGATTTAAAAGCAATTATAGATTTATTAGATAGTGAAGTATATAAGAAAGTTTTTGTATGTTTAGATACTTGTCATATGAATGACTCTGGAGTAGATATAAATGAAATAGATAAATTTTTAGACGAATTTGACGAGAAAATTGGAATAGATAAAATAAAATGTGTTCATATAAATGACTCATACAACCCTTTAGGAAGTCATAAAGATAGACACGCGAATTTAGGATATGGTACAATTGGGTTTGATGCTTTATTAAATGTAATATACAATAAAAGATTAGAAGGAGTGCCTATGATACTTGAAACTCCTTGGATAAATAGGAATTTAAAAGACACTTGGGCTCCTTATAAGGAAGAGATAAGTATGATTAAAAAAAGAGAATTTAATGATTATATAAATAAAGAAAAAGCAAGTGACTTGCTTTAATCTATAAAGTTTTTATATTTTTCATATAAAGATAAAAGTGTATTATAAGTAGAAGTGCTCATTTCATTTTTGTAATTATCTAAAATATTAAGAGCATTACCATTTAATAATTCGTCAGAGTGAGAGTGAATAACTCTTATAAATAAGTCTGCTTCTTCATTAGAAATATTAAGGTTTTCTTTCTTTGAATAAGATAATATATCTTCACTAGTTAGGTTTAAAGCATATTTTTTTATCAATTCTTTACTCATTTTTACCTCCTTTTACTTAATATTATGTTAAAAATATAAAAATATAAGTGTAAAAATTCTTTAAAATTTATAATATGTGTGGTATAATACCCATAGATTTAAGGGAGGTGCATAAAATGGCTAAAAAAGAAAACCGTGAAGGTATAGCACTACAATGTACTGTTTGTAAAGAGATAAATTATCTTACAAGTAAAAATAAGAAGAATACTGAAGGTAAGATGGAAATTAAGAAATTTTGTCCTAGATGTAATAAGACAACAGTTCATAAAGAAAGAAAGGCAAGTTAATTATGATTAATGTAAATGATATTAAAAATGGTATGACTATTAATTACGAAGGTAATGTTTATCAAGTAGTTGAATTTCAACACGTTAAACCTGGTAAAGGTAGTGCTTTTGTAAGGGCTAAACTTAAGAATTTAAGAACTAATACTACACAAGAGATAACTTTTAATGCTGGAATTAAGATAGAAAAAGCACAAGTTAATAAAAGGGCTTTATCTTATTTATATAATTCAGGAGATACTTATGTATTTATGGATAATAACAATTATGAACAATTAGAACTTGATGCTTCTAAATTAGAAGATAATATACACTTATTAAAAGAAGGTATGAGTGTAGAAGTTATGAGTTATGAAGGAGAAGTAATTGGAGTAAGTTTACCTGAAAAAGTAAGTTATAAAGTAGTAAGTTGCGAACAAGCAGTAAAAGGAAATACTAGTGGAAGTGCCCAAAAGGATGCTACTATAGAAACTGGTTATACATTAAAAGTTCCTCTATTTATAGAAGAAGGGGAAGAAATAATAATAACTACTAGTGATGGCAAGTATTCTAGTCGTGCATAAAGAACCATAATTAAGTGGTTTTTTTCTTTACTAAAGAATTATAATATGGTAGAATAACCACTTATATGGAGGATATATGAATATAAAAGATGTATTTGATAAAGTAATTAGTGTTTTACCAGAAGATATTAAGAATAATTATTCATTAAAGAGTTTATTTAAAGCATTTTTAAGTAATATAAATAAATATAAAGATGCAACTATAAGTATAAGAGAGAGTTTATATAATCAATTTGAAGAATTTAGTAAATGTAAGAGTATTATTTCAATGGAAGAAGAAGATACAAAAATATTTTATTTTTCTAGTTATGACGAATATGGTAGTGTAATATTTTATTTAGACGAGAATATGCAAGATAAAGCGTATTTAAAAATTAATAATTATTCAGAAAATATCAATATAAATTATGAAGTTACTTTATGTTTAGGAGATAATAATATATGGAAATTAGTAAGTTATTTAACTGATAATCAATATTATTTTTTAGATTATAATATAGAGATGTATTCTTATAATAAAGATAATAAATTAATAGAAAAAGATTTTGAAAAAGAGAAAGACGAAGAGTTTGCTAATACTTTTGGTATAGATAAAAAAGAGGCTAATTATTATAGATTAAATTTTAGAGATAATGCTTATAAATTAAATAAAAGATTTATAGAAAGTGAGATGGAAAGTTTAGATAAAACTTATACTTGTACATCATATATGTTTGCGCCTCCTTTTAAAATGAATGATTTTAGAGAATATATTTTAGATACTACATTAGAAGAATTAGAAGAAGATAATGTAGAAAGTGAAGAAATAGATACTCAAAGTATAGAATATAAAAGAATAGATAAAATATATAAATTAATTAATAAAAATATAAATAATAAAGGGGAATTTGTTATGACTTATAATCTATTTTGGAATTTACTTACATATTTAAATGAAGAAATAGAAGTATTAGATACTACTGGGGTTATAATAAGAAAATACAGGGAAGAATATACATTATATTATGTTTATATAAATACAGAAATGGTTACTATAATACCTAAAAGTATAAGTATGGAAGAAGCAAATAATCTTTATTTAAGTGACGAAAACAATTCTATTACTTATGGGGTTAAAGACTTTTTTAGTAAAGGTAAAGGTTATACTCTTTAATATTCATAGTTTTAAAATACTTACATATATTTTACTATGGAGGGTAATACTATGATAAATAAACAAAGTATGTGGTTTTTAACTCTTTTAAGTCTTGTATTAGTACTTGGAATTTATTATGTCACTATGCCCAATGAGATGATGAGGAGTTTAATACACGGAGAAGAAGAAAAAGAAGATGTTCAGGTTAATGTAACAGAAGGGGATACTCTTATTGCTATGAGGGCTAATAGGGACGAAGAAGTCGCTTTAGAGATAGAAGAGTTAGAAAGTATTCTTACTAGTGAAACGGCAAGTAGTGAAGAGAAAAATAATGCTTTTAATGAACTAAAATTACTTAACTTAAATATAGGTAAAGAAGAAGAGTTAGAAGAAAAATTAGAAAGTGATTTTGGAATTAAAAGTTATATTGAAATAAATGAAGATAATATTAAAGTAGTAATTAATTCTAAAGAACACGATGCTACCCTTGCAAATAATATTATGAGGAGTATTCAAAGTGAATATAAAGAGAAAATGTATATAACTGTTCAATTTGAATAATCACAAAATTTAGTAAATACTCATAAAATATCTTAGGGGAATTACTAAGATAAAGGAGTGTGACTAATGAAAAGTAGTATATTAACTACAAGGGAAAAAGAAATATTTTTATTGCTTGTTAAGAATAAAAGTACTAAAGAGATAGCAGAAATGCTTAATA
>CANRGI010000107.1 GCA_947630095.1 uncultured Bacilli bacterium | reverse complement strand
TAAAGGAGTATTTCCATTTCTATCTTGTAAATTACAATTTACAAGATAGAAATGGAAATACTCCTTTAATAATAGCAATAACAAATGACAATAGTTTAGAAGTAGAGAGACTATTAAAATTAGGGGCTGACCCTTTAATAGAGAATAAAAGAGGAGAGTCACCTATGAGTATTGCATATCAAAGAAAAGATATGGACTTAGTCGTGCTTTTAGATAGTTTTAGAAATGGAATAGTGCCACTTCTAACTGGTGTTTATTATGAAACAGATACGCTTATTTTACAAGTTAGAAAATATATAGAAATGGGAGTAGATATAAATAAAAAAGATAAACACGGCAATACTGCTCTTATGTATGCAGTTTTAGGTAATTTTGTAAATGTCAGTGGTATTCTTTTAGAAGCAGGGGCTGATGCTACTATTAAAAATAAATATGGGGTATCTCCTTTTAAACAGGCTCTTACATATAATAATAAAGAAGTGATAAAATTATTAACTTATTATCTATCTAATCCTAATTATTTAAAAAGAAAAGAAATGTATAAAAGAAGAGAACATTATAGTGAAGTAGAAAATGTTATAATAGACGAAAGTGAAATAAAACTTATACTAAAATAAAACAGAAATAACGAGTTGTTACTTCTGTTTTTAAATTACTTTTTATTTTTGTCGTCAATATGAGATTTCATTATTTCTCTTATTAATTCGTTTACTGATATATTTTTTTCTTCAGCGATTTTCTTTAAGGCTTCTTTAGTTTCTTCATTGACTCTTATATGTATCATTTTTCCTTTGTCCATTGGTAACACCCCTTTCCTCTAAAATAATGACTTAAAATCATTTCTTTGGTATATTTTATCATATATTATATATAATTCATAGTAAAAGTTTATAAAACTATATAATTTTTTATAATAACTTTTGTGTTAAGGAAGTGTACAATAGTAACAAAAATATAATAAAATATGTTACAATAAAAGTATTAACTTTGTATAGAATTATATAGGAGGTGTTTATGAGTGAAGGTAATTGTATCTGCTGGAGGAACAGGAGGGCATATATATCCTGCTTTAGGAGTATTAGAAGAACTAAGGAAAAACAAAGATAATGAATTTATATACATAGGTACTAAAGATAGGATGGAAAGTGAATTAGTGCCTAAATTGGGTATAAAGTTTGAAAGTTTAGAAATATATGGCTTAAGTAAGAATATAAAGAAAAATATAAAGAATATAAATCTTATTAGAAAGTCATATAAAAAGGCTAAAAAAATAATTAAAGATTTTAAACCTGATTATGTTATAGGTTTTGGAGGGTATGTTACTTTTCCAGTTTTGATGGCAGCACATAAATTAAAGGTTAAAACGGCTATTCACGAACAAAATAAAATACCAGGTAAAACTAATAAAATACTATCTAAGTTTGTAGATACAACTTTTATATCTTTTATGGAAAGTGAAAAATATTTTAAAAATAATGTAGTATATACAGGTAATCCTTGTGGGGAAAAGGCTATAAATATAGAAAAGCACGATAAGACAAAATTAGGTTTTAGTAAGGATAAAAAGTTAATATTAATAGTAATGGGTAGTTTAGGAAGTACATCTGTAAATAGGAAAATAACTGAATTTTTAGAGAATTTTAAAAGTGAAAAAGAGGAAATACTATTTATTACTGGTAAAGGTAGTTATCAAGAGTTTAAAGATTTAAAAGTTAGTAATCAAGTTAAAATAATACCATTTTATGAAAATTTAAGTGGGCTTATGAAAGCGAGTGACCTTATTATTTCACGAGCAGGAGCAAGTACTATAAGTGAAATACTTTCATTAAATTTACCATCTATATTAATTCCTAGTCCTTATGTTGCTAATAACCATCAATACTATAATGCAAAAGATTTAGCAGATAAAGGGTTAAGTATTATGTTAGAAGAAGATAAACTTACAAGTGAGAGTTTAAAATTAAGTATAAATGAATGCTTTAAAAGAGAAAAAGAAATTAAAGATAAACTTAATAGTCAAGTTAAGATGCCTTCGGCAAAGTTAATAGTTGAAGAAATGACAAAATAGATATATAATTGATTATAAGGAGAGAGTATGAAAAAGGTAAAAATTAGAAAATTTAACTTTTTGAAATTCTTTAAGTTTTTACTTTTTTTGGCTATTTTAGTGTTAATAGTAATTTATTTTTTAAATGTACCTATTAAAAATATAGTAATAAGTGGTACTAAACATTTAACTGACGAAGAAATAATGGAAGTTGCTAAATTAGATACATACCCTTCTTATTTAAAAACTCTTAATAACAAAATAGAAAATAAAATAAAAAGTTTAAGTTTAGTTAAGAGTGTAAAAGTAAGTAAAAAATGGAATTATAAAGTAAAAATAAAAATAAAAGAATATAAAGTTTTATTTAATTTAAGAAGTACTGGGGAATATGTATTAGATAATGGTAAAACATTAATGGACGTAAGTTATTTAGATAATGTACCTGTCTTAATTAATTATGTACCTGATGAAATACTTGATAAAATGACTGATAGATTTTCAAGATTAAAAGATAGTATAATAATAAAAGTAAGTGAAATAGAATATGCACCTACTAATTATGATACAGAGAGATTTTTACTTTATATGTCTGATGGAAATATAGTATATATTACTTTAAATAAAATAGAAGAATTAAATAATTATACTAAAATAAAAAAACAACTTGGTACTAATAAAGGTATATTATATTTAGATAGTGGAAATTATTTTGAGATTAAAGAGTAATAGTTTTACTAGTAAAATTTAAGAATATTTGCTATAATGAGATTAAGATAGAAAAGGAAGCGTGGATATGAAACAAATAATAACTAGTTTAGATTTAGGTTCTAATAGTGTTAAAGTTATAGTTGGCGAGATATACAAAGAAGAGTTATTTGTTTTAGCGTGTTCTGAAGTAAAGAGTAAAGGAATAAAGAAGGGGTTAGTAGTTGATAGTGATTTAGCAGTAGAAAGTATAAAAGAGGCTTTTAGGAGGGTTGAAGATGTTTTAGGGATAAAGGTTTCTAAAGTTGTTTTGGCTACTCCGTCATATAATGCTACATTTATAGCAAGTGAAGGATATACTACTATAACTAGAGAAGATAAACATATAGTAGGAGGGGATATAACTGTATCATTACAAGCAAGTGTTTATGGTAAAGTTCCGTCAAATTTAGAGTTAGTTAGTGTTAGTCCTGTAGAATTTGTAATAAATGAAAATGAAGTATTAAAAAATCCTAAAGGGAAGGAAGCGTCTAAACTTTCTGTTACTTCTGTATTAGGTACTGTGCCTAAAAAAAATGTTTATACATTAATAAGTATTTTAGATAGTCTAGGAATAAAAGTAGTAGATTTAGCATTTGGTGGACAAGCAGATTATTATTGCTTTTATAAACCTGAATATGAAAAAAGTTTAGGGGCTATTATAAATATAGGTACTAATAAAACTGAAGTAAGTATAATAAATGAAGGGATACTAGTAAGTTCACAAGTTATAGATGTAGGGGGAAGAAATATAGATAGAGATATAAGTTATATATATGATTTAGCATTAGACGACTCAAAGAGAGTAAAAGAAAAATTTGCATTAGCGCATAAAAAAAATGCTAGTACAAGTGAAGTAGTTGAGTGCTTGACAAAAAATAATGAACATATTAAAATAAATCAATATGAGGTTAGTGAGATAGTTTATTCAAGAGTAAGAGAAATACTAGAAATGAGTAAAAAACAAATAAATCTCTTAACAAAAAAGGATATTAGTTATATAATAATTACAGGGGGTACTACTGAAATCGAAGGATTTGATAGAGTATTTAGTGAAATATATGGAGTTAATCATAAGGTTAATAAAGTAGAAGATTTAGGTGTAAGGAATAATCGATTTAGTACTGCTTTGGGAATTATAAAGTTATATTATGAGAAATTAAAATTTAGAGATAAAATCGCTTCTACATTTAGTGAGGAAGTTCAAGAAGAACTTTTTAACAATAAAAAGAAAAATGATGGAAGTAGTTTATTAGGAAAAGTATATAGTTACTTTTTTGATAATTAAGGAGAGTGTAATATGGAAGGAAACTCATTAGAAATGCTACAAATTGCAAAAATAAAAGTTATTGGTGTTGGTGGCGGTGGCTGTAATGCTGTAAATAGAATGATAGAAAGTGGACTTAGGGGAGTTGAGTTCATAGTTGCTAATACTGATTTACAAGTTTTAAATACATCAAAAGCAGAGACAAAACTTCAAATAGGTGCATCTATTACTGATGGACTTGGTGCTGGGGCTGACCCTGAAGTTGGACGTGAGGCTGCTCTTGAAAGTAGAAATGAAATAGAAGATGCTTTAAGAGGGGCTGATATGGTATTTGTCACTTGTGGACTTGGTGGTGGTACTGGTACTGGGGCTGCTCCTGTAATTGCAGAGATAGCACAAGGGCTTGGGTGTTTAACTGTTGCTATTGTGACTAAACCATTTAAGTTTGAAGGTAAGAAAAGAATGGAGCATGCTTTAGTTGGACTTGAAGAATTAAAAAAACACGTTGATACTTATGTTGTAATTCCTAATGATAGATTAAGAGATTTAATAGATAAGTCAACAC
>CANRGI010000106.1 GCA_947630095.1 uncultured Bacilli bacterium | reverse complement strand
TTAGAAGAAGTAAACTTAATTTTCTTAAAGATATTAAAGGTGGATATAAAATTAAAGAAAGAAATTAGGTTTTCCTAATTTTTTTTCTTACTAAAATAGTGTATAATATAAAAAGTAAAGTTAGGAGAGTATTTATGAAAGAAGAAGTAAAAGATAGCAAATTTAATTATTTTTTAAAGGAATGGGTAATTCCTCTTGGAATTATTGTAATAATAGTTGTATTAATACGTACATTTATAATAACCCCAGGTGTAGTTAATGGGAGTTCAATGGAAGACACTCTTTTTGATGGTGACATAGTTTTAGTAAATAAAATTGCCCTTAAAAAGGGAATAAAAAGATTTGATATAGTTGTAATAAACTATGATGGAGGCACTATTATAAAAAGAGTTATAGGTTTACCTGGAGAAACAGTAAAATATGCAGGAAATGTATTATATATTAATGGAGAAGAAGTTAAAACTCCTAAAGAATTTGAATATACAGAAGATGTTACACTAGAAGCAGGAAAAAATGAATATATTGTATTAGGAGATAATAGAAATGTAAGTAAAGATAGTAGAGTTATCGGACCTATTAATATAAAGAATATAAAAGGTAAAGTAAGCATACAAATTTTCCCTTTTAAAAATGCAGGAAAAATAGAATAATAAGAAATTAAATTTTAATAATTAAAAATTGAATTTTTCACTTGACAAAAGGCTGGGGGGGGTAGTATTATAGACTACAGAAAGGAGAGAAATTGTATATAAAACAATTTTTAAGAAAGAAGGAGAGAATATGAAAAAAACAAGAAAAATCTTTGGGTTTGCTATATGTGGTCTTATGATGTGTTCATTTATGAAACCAGTAAGCGCATTAACAAATTATAAGGTAGATAAATGGCAAAAGACTATGCCAACATCTGAAGGTGTATTAGAAGGCGGCAAAGGTTATGCAGCAGGTTCAGCAGAACAAGAAGGTAGTTCAAACAAAATAACAATTAAAGGTAATAGTTACAAAGGAAATAAAGAAACTAGTCCTGATAAATGGGGAGCATATAATGTAGGACCTTATGTTGAAGGTGGAATAGATACAGTAGCAAAAGGTATACACGAAGAATTACAAATAGGTTTAGACCCAGCAAAAATTGCGCATCAAGAATTTTTTGAAATATCATTTTCATTAAAAGATAATACAAAGACACCTACAACACCAAGTGATACAACTCATACACCAGAAGATTATGTAAATGAAGTTAATATAATAACAGAAAACGTTAGTGGAGAAATTTACATAGGTATTCAAAACATTAATATAAGTGGTGGTGTTTGGCAAACACCAATAGCAAAAGTAAAAGAAGCAGGAATTTATACTTATTCTTGGGAAATAACTAAAGAAGGTAAATTCATATTTACTGTTAAAAATTCAGATGGTCAAGTAATTGGTAAGTCAGAAGAATTAGATATTGACGATACATTTAATGGACCAGATGTAAAAGAAATAAGCGAAGTTGGTGCAGATAAAGTAGCAGTAAGATGGATATGGTTTTGTAATGTACAAGTAGCAAATGGTGTTGAAGTTTATAGTAATACTGATGTTATAGTAGCGCAAGAAGTAGTAGGAGAAAATATAACAACTCCAGCAGAAACTGCTGATACATTAAAAGAAGAATTAAATGTTACTAAAGACGAAGAATTAAAAGAATTTATTGAAACACACGATGTAACAGTTGAACTTGAAAGTAAACCAGTAGAAAAGGAAAGTATAGACGAAGCAGTAGTAAAAGACTTCGAGTCTGCTATAGAAAATGCAACACTTACAGATTTCTTTAATTTAGATATTGTAGTTAAGGCAGATGGAGAACCAGATCACTACTTAAGAGAATTAACTAAACCAATTACTTTATCAGTTAAATTACCAGAATTACCTGAAGTTAAAGAAGGATATAAAAGAAATTATTACATCTTAAGAGAACACAATGGTAAAGTTGAAAAACTAGAAACTAAACTTTCAGAAGATGGAAAATCATTAACATTTGCATCAGATAAATTTTCAAGATACGTTATAGCATATGTAGACGAAGTTGTTCCATCAAATCCTCAAACTGGAGATAACATTTTAACTTATGTATTCGTAGGTTTAATAAGCATATTAGTTCTTGGTTTTGGAGTAAAAAAGTTAAGTAAAAATAACTAATAAAATTTAAAAGCATATCACTAAATAAAAAAGTGGTATGTTTTTTTGTGTGCAATGAAAACTAAATTTTTAAGAAAATAAGTATAAATAATAATATTTAAAATTTAATATAAAAAATTGAATTTTTCACTTGACAAAACCTTGGGGGGGGTAGTATTATGGACTTTAGAAAGGAGAGAATTTGTATATTAAGCAATTTTAAGAAAGAAGGAGATAATATGAAAAATTTAAAATTATTAGTCTTTGGTATGCTTGTTATGTTCATACCTTTAGTAACTGTAAATGCACAAGAAGTAACAGGACCAAAGCCTAAATCATTAAAACAATGTTTAAACGGAACAGATACTGTTTGTACATTAACAAGTGATGTTAAAGTAACTGGTTCAAGTGATATTTCAGTAACTCGTGATGTTACTATTGACTTAAATAGCCATACATTAACTCTTACAAATGATAATGAGTTATGGGTTGAAGATGGTGGAAGTTTAGTTATCAAAAATGGTACATTAGTGCAAGAGTCTAATGGTTATTCTGCAATTGTAGTTATTTATGGAAATGTTACTACTTCAAATTTAACAATTAATGTTACAGCAGATAAAGACGAAGACGATAGTATTCCTAGTGCATTTTTCTTACAAGGAGAAAACAATAAGAAAGGCGCTAGTCTTGTAGTAAGTGCTGATACTAAAGTAATTGTTCCAAATGGAAATGGAATAGAAATTCCAGATGGAGGCCTACCTATTAATGCAACTTTAAGTGGTGATTGGGATGTAAAAAATTCCATTGTAATGGGTACAGATGTTACCTCATTTACAAAATCAACAATTACTTTTGATGGTGGAAGTTATGTTAGTGAAGGAGTTACATTACCTATATTTAAAAGAGGAACTTGGGTAATAAATGATGGAACTTTTAAATCTAAAACTGATAATGTATTTAATATTACAGTTCCAACTAATTTAGAAAACTTAAAACTTAGTATAAATAATGGTGTATTTGAAACTGAAGGAGAAGGCAAAAAAACTATAAATGATAACACTTTAACAAAATTTGTTTTTGGTGGAACATTTATTGCAAATAAAGTAGAAGACGAACTTGATACAAGTTATATTGCAGATGGTTATGAAAGTTTTGTAACAGAAAATAATGAAACTATAGTTGGAAAAAGATATAATATTGATGTAAAAACTACTGAAAATGGTGAAACTACAGTAGAAAGCAACACTGCTATATCTGGTCAATATGTTACATTAACAATTACACCAGAAGAAAATTACGAAATAGATACAATTCTTGTAATAGATAATACAGGAAAAGAAATAGAAGAAATAGATAATAAATTTAAAATGCCAGAAAGTGATGTAATAGTAAAAGTAACATTTAAAGAAAAAACAGCAGATTATAGTGAGTTAGATAAACTAATTGAAGAAGCAGAAAAAATAGACAAAAAAGAATACACTGAAGAAAGTTATAAAAAATTAGAAGAGACATTAAAAATTGCAAAAGAGTTATCAAGAGAATTAAAAGTTTCAGACCAAAAATCTATTGACGATATTGCTAAAAATTTAAAAACTTCAATAGCGGCTTTAGAAAAGATAACTGTAAATAATCCACAAACTGGAGATAATATTTTAACTTATGTATTTGTAGGTTTAATAAGTATAATTACTCTTGGTTTTGGAGTAAAAAAGTTAAGTAAAAATAACTAATAAAATTTAAAAGCATATCACTAAATAAAAAGTGGTATGTTTTTTTATCTTAAAAATTAAAATTTGGAACAAACTAGAAAATTTAATATTATAGTTTGAAAATTAAAATTTGCTTGACAAAATACTGAAGTGGGTAGTATTATTAACTACAGAAAGGAGAGAAATTGTATATTAAAACAATTTAAAGAAAGGAAGAGGATAATTATGAAAAAATTAAAATTATTTAGTGTTGCATTTATTGCAATGTTTGTAGCAGTTTTAAGTGTAAATGCCGCTACTACTGCAGCAAAAGACGATTTACAATTAGACGCTAGAGCAATAAGTAGTAAATTAAGTTTATCAAATGAAGATATGATAGACGAAAATACATATCACGTTCACGCAGTAGTTACTGTTGACCAAGCAACTATAAATACAGTTTTAGCACAAAAACCAGGAAATACTAGTGCATACGGTTCAGCAAGTTTAGGTATTTACTATTTTGGAATTACACCTGATAAAGATAAAATTGGATTTAAAGAAAATGTAAAACACAATTTTGTAAGTGTACCATTAGGAACAAGTTTAGCAGATGCTAAAGCACAAGCAGATAAGAAAAATACTGAGCAAACTGGATACGATAGTGGACTACAAATTAACGATATTGCTTTACGTATCAAATTTAGTAAAGATGGTGGAAAAACTTGGACAAATTTAACTAAACCAGGTACAGGGTCAGAAACAATACAACACGCTCTTGCAGAAGCAACTGGTAAAG
>CANRGI010000105.1 GCA_947630095.1 uncultured Bacilli bacterium | reverse complement strand
CCCTGCCCCATTACCTATAGAACCTCAAAAAGAAGAACCTTTAACTAACCAAAATAATAATGAAAATTTTATTAATAAACCACAAAGTGAAACTAAACAAGAAAAACCTTCTCAAAATGATATAGTTAAACCAATTACTACAGTAGTTGAAGATTTAAAGAACTTAAATATTCCAAAAGAAATAAAAACTGAGCCAATAAAGTCAGAAGAAGTTAAAGAAATACCTAAAGAAGTAAACATAACTAATGAACTAAAACCTAATACAGAAGTAGGAACTCAAGCAATAACTAATACTAATGAACCAACTCCTACTCCATTACCTATAGAACCTCAAAAAGAAGTACCTCCTACTCAACCTAATAATGAACCAATAATTAAAGACGAAAACATACAAAGAATAATAAATTCAGAGCCAAATAATAATGTAATAGTAACTACTCAAGACATAGAAATAAATAAAACTAATCCAGTTACAGTTAATGACTCTCCTACCCTTTCTATTGATACTGAAATCTTACATAAGAAAGATAAATTAATAGTATTAAATCAAAAATGTTTATTAAATTATAATGAATTAAAAGACTATAGTTATGCTTTAGAAACATTAAAAAGTAATTATAATATAGTTTTATTCCCTAATCTAGCCTATTTATCACATTTCTATAATTCTCCTTTAACAATAGGTACTCAAAACTTCTATAATTATAAAAATGGTTCATACACAGGAGAAGTTAGTTTAGAAGCCTTAAAAGAAATGGGCATAAACTACACCTTAGTAGGCCACCCTGAAAGAATAACTTTAAAGTTAGACACCTATAGTGCGATAAAAGATAAATTATTTAAAAGTTTAAGTTCAGGTTTTAATACAATTCTATGTGTTTGTCACGACGAAAAGAAAAGCACTCTTAAAAAAGAATTAAAGTATTATTTAAAAGGAATAACAGAAGAAAGTATAAAAAATCTAATAATAGCCTTTGAACCATCAGCTAAAATAGATGGCGACGAAGTAAACGTTAATGAAATAAAGTTTGTATCTTCTTATGTAAAAGAATACTTTAATAAAACTTTTAATAAAGAAGTGAAATTCATATACGGAGGTGGAGTAACTCCTGAAAATATAAATGAAATTATAAGTATAACAGATGGTATAGTATTAGGTAAAAATAGTAAAGATATTAATGTTATAAGAAAGATATTACAAGTTTTAGATTAATTTCTAAAACTTTTTTAGTACCAAACAAAATACTCTTCGACATTTAACGACAAAAATCGACAATTTCGTACAAAAGTAGACCATAAAAACTCTGGAGTAATTTATAATGTTTATATTATAATTTATAAGGTAAGGAGATTTTTTATGAAAAAGAGAATTATGGTAGTAGACGACAATCACGCTATGGTGGAAATGTTAAAAGAGTACTTTAATGACTCAAAGAAAATTGAAATTACAGAAACAGCATATGATGGAGAAGAAGCCTGGGAAAAAATAGAAAAGAACTACAAAAACATTGATGCAGTTTTACTAGACTTAATCATGCCAAGAAAAGATGGACTATATGTATTAGAAAAACTAAAAGAGCAAAAACTTTCTGTAAATGTAATAGTAGTCACAAGTTATAATGAACAAGAAACTATCAGAAACGTAAGTGAATATGGAGTAAAATATTTTGTATTAAAACCTTTTGATTTAATAGAATTAGAAAAAAGAATACTTGAAGTTACATCAAATAAAGAAAAAGGAAGCAAAATATTAAACTTACACGAAAATAATGTTCAAATATTAGTTACAAAAATACTTCACGAACTAGGTATCCCATCTCACATAAAAGGTTATCAATATATAAGAGACGCTATTCAAATGGTTTATGATAACCCTAGTTTAATAGGCGGAATTACAAAAGAATTATATCCAGAAATAGGAACAAAATATGATACTTCTGTAACGAGAGTTGAACGCGCCATAAGACACGCAATAGAAGTTAGTTGGAACCGAGGCGACTGGGATTTAATGGAAGAAATATTCGGTCACTCAGTTGATATAGATAAAGCAAAACCTACAAATTCAGAATTTATAGTTACTATAGCAGATAAATTGAGATTAGAAATGTTAAAAATACACTAAGTCTTTAAATTAATTAATTATTGTGGTACAATGTTAATAGGTGAATTTTATGAAAAAAGTAGTATTACTTATTTTAGACGGTTTTGGTATAAATAGTGGAGAATTTGGAAATGCAGTAAAACAAGCCAAAACCCCAGTTCTTGATAAACTATCTTCAGTCTTCCCTTGTACAGAATTAGAAGCAAGTGGTTTAGAAGTAGGTTTACCAAAAGGCCAAATGGGTAACTCTGAAGTTGGACATATGACTATTGGAAGTGGCAGAGTCACAATGCAACCACTAACATATATTAATGAAAAAATAAAAAATAAAGAATTTTTTAAAAATGAATTTCTAATAGACTTAATGGACTATGTTAATAAAAATAATACTACTTTGCATCTAGTAGGTTTATTATCAAACGGAAATGTACACGCTAGTATAAATCATTTCTACGCATCTCTTGCAATGGCAAAATTACATAATGTAAAAAATGTAGTATTCCACTTTATCACAGATGGTAGAGACACTTCCCCTACAAGTGGTATAAATTTTGTAAAAGATTTTATGGAAAGAGCAAAAAAATTAAATTTAGGAGAAATAGGCACTATAAGTGGAAGATACTACACAATGGATAGAGACAATCGTTGGGAAAGAATAGAAAAAGCCTATAATGCTATGGTTTATGGTAAAGGAAATATGTTTCCTAATTATGAATTATGTTTTGAAGAACATTATAAAAGAGATATAACAGACGAATTTATAAACCCAAGTATAATTACACCTGGAAAAGTAATTGAAGATAATGATGCAGTTTTATTTATAAACTATCGTCCAGAAAGAATGAAAGAAATAATAGAAACATTTACAAATAAAACATTTAAAATGTTTAAAACTAAACAATTTAATAATCTAAAACTAGCATCTTTATATAATATAAATGATAATATAGACTATGCTTTTGATACAGAAAGACCAAAAGATTGCTTTGGAGTTTATATAGATGGACTTGATTTTAAACAAGCAAGAATAGCAGAAACAGAAAAATATGCACACGTAACACATTTCTTTGATGGAGAAATAGATTTAAATAGTCCTAATTGTGATAAATTCTTAATACCTAGTCCAAAAGTCCCAACTTATGATATGAAACCAGAAATGAGTGTAGGAGAAGTAACAGAAACAGTATTAAAAGTATTAGACGAAGATTATGACTTTATTTTAGTAAATTTTGCTAATCCAGATATGGTCGGACATACAGGAAATTTAGAAGCAACTAAATATGCAATAGAAGTTTGTGATTTCTGTATAGGAAAAATATTTGAAAAAGCAAGAGAACATTTTTATGAACTAATAATAACAGCAGACCACGGAAATGCTGAAAAGATGGTAACTAAAGATGGAGAACCAATTACAAGTCATACAACTAGCAAAGTTCCATTTATACTATGCAATGAAAATTATAAATTAAAAGCAGGTGGTTCACTAAAAGATATAGTACCAACTATAATAGATTTATACGAAATTAAAAAGCCAGATAAAATGACTGGAGAGACATTAATAGAAAAGAAACTTTAAGTACCTTATTAATTTAAGGTATTTTTTTCTTAAAATAGAAAAAAATAATAATACAAATAGTGTCGAAAAACGTCTTATTGTGTAAAAATAACTTTTTATTTGGAAATTTTATAGTATAATTATATCTATAGTAGGAGGAAGTAAAAAATGAAAAAGTCATTGATGTTATTAACAGTTTTAGGTCTAGCATTAGCAGTATTGCTTACAAAGGTAGAAAGATTGTCGTGGTCAATAGAAAGTGATAGCAAATTATTGAACACTATGAGCATAGTAAATCCAACTAGTTCTTCAAGAGAAGATGGACTATATGTTACAGTAAAAAAAGAAAATTATGCAACAAACCCTGTAACTAAAAAAGGCATGACAATAAAAAATAGCATAAATGAAACTAAAAGTAATTTAGAAAACGGAGAAGTAGCAATAGACATAGTATTGGATAACCCATCAAGCGCACAACAAGAACAAGGAATAGGAGTAACAATATCTTTTGATGACTTTATTTATAATAATTTTGAAATAAGTGACGTAACTGCTACTGGTGGAAATAACCCAACTTATGATGGCAGTAAACACGAAATATCTTGGATAATTTTATCTATAAATAGTAATACTACAATGACTTTATCATATAAATTAAAATTAAAAAGTAATGTAGACCAAAGTTTAGTAAATGGAAAAACTTTAAGAACAAATAGACAAATAAAAGTAGTTCAAATGGGAACTCCTTTAGGAAACTATCCAAATGATAATGAGGTAAACAATGAAGCAATAATATGTAGTCCTGGAATACAAATAACTAAAAATACCACAGTAACCAAAGAATATGGAAGTCTTGTAGTTAAAAAAATAACAACTGGAGAAGGTGCTGATTTAGGAAAAAAATTTAATTTCACAGTAACTCTTGGTAATAGAACAATAACAGGAGAGTATGGACAAATGACATTTGCAAGTGGAATAGCAACATTTGAACTAAGTA
>CANRGI010000104.1 GCA_947630095.1 uncultured Bacilli bacterium | reverse complement strand
AATGTATATAACACAAAAATACTAAACACTTTTTACGCAGAAGCAATAGACCCTCTACTTGATATGGGTTTAGATTTATTCTTTATTGACGACGAAATGAAAGACCTAATTGCTTCTTTCATGTTAGAGCATTACACTTACAAAAACTACGATAGAAATGAAACGAGAAGAGGTTTACTTCTTACAAGAAACCCAGGTATTGCTTCTCATAGATACCCAGTACTTTATTCAGGAAAAACCCTAGTATCTTGGAAAATACTTAAACGTATACCTTATTATAATATCACAAGTGCAAACATCGGTCTTACTTGGTGGAGTCACGACATAGGCGGTTTCCAAGATGGTACAGAAGATAGAGAACTTTATGCTAGATACGTCCAACTTGCCACTTATAGTCCAATATTCCGTTTTGCTTCAAAAAAAGGTCATTATTATAAGAGAGAACCTTGGAAATGGGATGTTAAAACCCAAAAAATCGTAAGAGACTACACTAGAGTAAGACAAAGACTAATACCTTACATTTACACAGAAGCCTATAAATATTCAAAATTAGGTAGCCCAATTATACAACCACTTTACTATAAATACCCGGAAACAGTTGACGAACCACTTTACAAAAATAAATACTATTTCGGTAGTGAACTATTCGTAAGTCCTATAACAGAACCCAAAGATAGCATAATGAACAGGGTAGTCCAAAGAATATTCTTACCAGAAGGAATATGGTACGATTTCAAAACGGGAAAAAAATTCCCAGGTGGCAAAAGATACGTTACTTTCTATAAAGACGAAGACTATCCAGTATACGCAAGGGCAGGTTCAATTATTCCACTTGCTATTTTAGACGACGAAAACCTAAACGACGTACACCCACCAAAAGACTTAGAAATCCAAATATTCCCAGGCAGAAGTAATTCTTATAATTTATATGAAGACGATGGTGTTTCTAATTTATATAAGGAAGGCTACTACATAATCACTAATATTAACTATAACTATAGACAAAATAACTACACATTAATTATAAGACCAGTTGACGGTAAAAGTGAAATCATACCAGACAAAAGAAACTACAAAATCAGATTTAGAAATACAAAAGATGCTGAATATGTCAAAGTATCTGTAGGTCGTTTTGAAGTAGAGTACGAAGCATACACAGACGAAACTGATTTCATACTTGAAATAAAAGACGTTCCTACTACCCAACAACTTACAATTAACTGTGGTGGTCAAGCAATTGAAATAGATGCAGTTAGATTAATTAATGAAGACATAGACGAAATCATATCAGATTTACAAATTGAAACAAGACTAAAAGAAATCGCAGCAGACATTTTATTTAGTGATTTAGAAATAAGGAAAAAACGTATAGCAATACGTAAGTTAAAATCAAAAGGTTTAAAGAGTATTTTTATAAAAATGTTCTTAAAATTACTTGAATATATCAATGAAATTTAATATAATATATGATATTCCAATGAAAAAGAGTAGTAATTTATATTTGTTACATAGAGAGTTAGTATTAGGTGGAAACTAATTAACAAGTATTTATGAACTTACTTTGGAGGATAATCGTAAGTAAGGCGTTAACTGCACAAAAGAGCATAAATAACTTTATGAATTAAGGTGGTACCGCTGAATACATCAGTCCTTAAGCATAAAGTTTTTATTTTGGAGGTATTAATGAAAGAAAGGATAATTTTAAATTTAATTTATTTCTTCTCATCTTTTATTCTAGTTTTATTATTTCATATATTAATACTGAATAGAAAACGAAAAACCTACACCGATGGCAAAAAACAAACAGAAATAAATTACCTAGTAAAGAAATTTAAATTAGATTTAAGAACTACTAAATACAAAACAGTACTTAATTATGTAACTTTTATTAACACATTAGTTATATCTATAACTTTTGTACTAGTTAATAACATAAAAAACTTTCTACTTAGTTTATTCATAGGTTTTATAGTAATGCTCTTACTTATATATTCTCTATATGAAATAGTAGGAAGATATTTAAAAAGAAAGGAAGTAAAAAAACATGTATGATACAAAATTAATAGAAGAAAAATGGCAAAAATACTGGGAAGAACATAATACTTTTTTAGCAAGTAACAATTCTGAAAAGGAAAAATATTACTTATTAGTAGAATTTCCTTATCCATCAGGCGCAGGTCTTCACGTAGGCCACGTTAGAAGTTACACAGCCTTAGACGCAATTGCAAGACTTAAAAGGATGGAAGGATATAATGTTTTATTCCCAATGGGATGGGATGCTTTTGGTGCTCCTGCTGAACAATATGCTATAAAAAATCATATCCACCCAAAATTAGCAGTAGAAGAAAACATTAAAGTTTTCAAAGGGCAATTAAAAAGTTTAGGTTATTCATTTGACTGGAGTAGAGAATTTTCAACAACAGACCCAGAATATTACAAATGGACTCAATGGCAATTTTTAAAATTCTATGAAAAAGGAATGGCTTATAAGGCAGAAAAAGAAATAAACTGGTGCCCTAATTGTAAAACAGGTTTATCTAATGAAGATGCCCAAGGGGGTGTATGTGAAAGATGTGGTACAAAGACTGAACACAAACTAAAAAGTCAATGGTTACTAAAAATGACTGACTATGCAGATAGATTATTAAGTGGCCTAGACGAAACTGAATTCCTAGACAAAATCAAAATAGCCCAAATAAACTGGATAGGAAAAAGCACAGGTGCAAGCGTATTCTTTAAATTAAAAGAACTAAATGAAACTTTAGAAGTCTATACAACACGTCCTGATACTTTATTTGGAGTTACATTTATGGTAATTTCCCCAGAACATAAGTTATTAAAAGAACATAAAGACTTAATAGAAAATATAGAAGAAGTAGAAAAATACCAAAAAGAAGCATCAGAAAAAACAGAAATAGAAAGAACAGACGCTAATAAAGAAAAAACAGGAGTAAAATTAAAAGGAATAACCGCTATAAACCCAGTAAATAATAAAGAAATAGAAATATGGATAAGCGATTATGTTCTAGCAAACTATGGTACAGGCGCTATAATGGCAGTACCTGCTCACGACGAAAGAGATTTTGCCTTTGCTAAAAAGTTTGGAATAGATATTATCCCAGTAATTGAACAAGTAACAGGAGAAAAAAGAGAAAACGAAACTTTCAAAAAATCAATAGTCGCAGTAGTTCACGATAAAGAAAATGATTTATATCTAACATTAAATTGGAAAGATTTAGGTGGTAGATTATTTATAGGTGGCACTAGACACGAAGGCGAAACAGCAGTAGAATGTGCTAAAAGAGAAATAGAAGAAGAAACAGGTTATAAAATGGTAGAATATTCTCACGAAATACTTCCAATTAACCATCATTACTATGCTTATAATAAGGATAAATCTTTTGAAATAGAAAGCACTGGCATAATGTTCGAGTTAACTAGTAAAGAAAAAATAGAACCAACACTAGATAAAGACGAAGTTGATAAATTCCATATTGAATGGGTAACTAAAGAACAAATAATGAATGAAGTAAAAGACGAATTACATCTAACTACATTTATTAATTTAATGAACCCTAATGCTTATACTGGCGATGGTATAATGATTAATTCTGAATTTTTAAATGGAATAGATAATAAAAAAGAAGCAATAGACAAAATGTTAGAATATTTAGAAAAAAATAACATAGGGCATAAAACTACAAACTACCGTTTACAAGACTGGATATTTAGTCGTCAAAGATTTTGGGGCGAGCCTATTCCAATGGTTTATTGTGAACACTGTGGTTGGGTAGCAGTTCCTTATGAAGAATTACCTGTATTACTTCCAGATGTCACAAGTTACGAACCTACAGAAACAGGAGAAAGTCCTTTAGCAAACATAACTGAATGGGTTAATACCACTTGCCCTAAATGTAAAGGAAAAGCAAAAAGAGAAACAGACACTATGCCCAACTGGGCGGGTTCTTCTTGGTATTGGCTAAGATATATGGATGCCAAAAATGATAAATGCTTTGCTGACTATGACATAATGAAGTACTGGGGTATGGTAGATTTATACAATGGTGGTATGGAACACGCTACTAGACATTTACTTTATGCTAGATTTTGGCACGAATTCTTATATGACCAAGGTCTAGTTCCAACAAAAGAACCGTTTAAAAAACGTGTAGCACATGGTATGATACTAGGTGAAAACGGAGAAAAAATGAGTAAATCTCGTGGAAACGTAGTAAACCCAGACGATATGGTCAAAACCTATGGTGCTGATGCTCTAAGAGTTTTTGAAATGTTTATAGGTGATTATGAAAAAGATGCTTCTTGGAGTGAAAATGGTCTAAAAGGTTGTAAGCGTTTCCTTGATAAAATCTATAGATTTTCTTCTAAATTAAATGAAAGTGAAACTTATACACAAAGCCTAGAAAACATAATAAATAAAACTATTAAAAAAGTTACTGAAGACATAAAAACAATGAACTTTAACACAGCAGTATCTTCACTTATGATTTTATCTAATGAATATGATAAATGCGATACTATAAGCAAAAAAGATTATAGAATTTTACTAACGCTATTAAATCCAATTGCCCCTCACATCACAGAAGAATTAGTAGAAATGTGTAAGTTAGGTAATCCAATATGCGAAACAGAGTGGCCAACTTATGAT
>CANRGI010000103.1 GCA_947630095.1 uncultured Bacilli bacterium | reverse complement strand
GATATGTCACTCTTTTGCTAGTGATGGAAGATGTATTTCTTTACTTAAAATATTACTTACTAATGCGTGTATATTTGACTGTAAATATTGTATAAATAGAAGAAGTAATAATGTAAAAAGGGCTATGTTTACACCTAGTGAAGTGTGTGAGATAACAATGAATTTTTATAAAAGAAATTATATAGAAGGTTTATTTTTAAGTTCTGGAATTATAAAAAGTGCTGACTATACTATGAATTTACTTATTGAAACTATTAGTATGTTAAGAAATAAATATCATTTTAATGGGTATATACACGCGAAAGCAATACCTGGGGCTAGTTTATATTTAGTAAATAAATTAGGTAAATTAGTTGATAGAATGAGTGCGAATATTGAGTTACCTACTAATCAAGGGCTTAAGTTACTTGCTAATGATAAAGATACTAAGAAAATAGAAAATATAATGGGTTATGTTAAAGAAAATAAAAGTGTAAAGTTTGTTCCAGCAGGGCAAAGTACACAGATGGTAATAGGTGCGAGTGGGGAAAGTGACTATGATATTATGAATAGAAGTAGTGAATCATATGATAAATATAAATTAAAAAGAGTTTTTTATTCAGCATATATACCAGTAAATAAAGATAAAATGTTACCTAGTATAAGTGTTCCACCTTTAAAAAGAGAGAATAGATTATATCAAGCGGATTGGTTAATAAGAGTTTATAACTTTAAAATTAACGATATAATAAATAGAGATAACCCTAACTTTAATTTATTAATAGACCCTAAGGCAGACTGGGCTTTAAGGCATTTAGAAGAATTTCCTAAAGAAATTAATGTATGTTCATATAATGATTTACTTAAAATACCAGGTATAGGTATCACTAGTGCTAAAAGGATAATAAAGGCTAGGAGTATGTTTAAAATAGAGTTTAAAGATTTAAGTAAACTAGGTGTAGTTATGAAAAGATGCAAATATTTTATTACTTGTAATGGTAAATATTTTATAGATAGAAATTATTTTAAATATGATTATATAGAGAGAAATCTAGTATTAGAAAGTGGGAGTAGTATACCTAAAACTACCCAGTTGAGTTTATTTAATGAATAATAAAATATATTTATATGATGGAGATTATGTTAGTTTACTTAATTTAATTTATAAACTTTATAATAATAAAATAATACCTAGAAATATTAAGACAAGTGACTATAATAAGAATTTATTTGAAGAAGTAATAGAATTAAATATAGATAAAGATATGAGTGTTTTAAATAAAATAATAAATATATTTGGAGAGTATGTATTCAATACTATATATAAAGTATTTTTATCTGATAATTTGGAAAAAGAAATAATTATATATCATTTTTTGTATTATGCTTATAAGTATAAGAATAAAGTTTATTATATGAGAAATATTAAAGCAGTTAATGAAGCATTAAAAATAGAGAAATATGTAAATAGTGAAAATCATAAATATAAAGGTTTTGTTAGATTTAAAGAATTAAATAATAAAGTATTATATGCTTTGATAAGTCCTAGTAATAATATATTACCTATACTAGTAAATCATTTTAAAAAGAGATTAGAAAGAGAGTATTGGGTAATTAAAGATGTTAAAAGGAATATATATGCTATTTATGATAAAGTTAAAGTTTATATTATAGATGGGAGTGAGTTTACATTAAAAATAGAAGGATATTCTAGTGAAGAAAAAGAGATAGAAGATATGTGGGTTAGTTTTTATAAGACTATAGGTATTAAATCAAGAAGAAATGAAAGATGTAGAATGAATTTTATGCCTAAAAAATATTGGAAATATATTACAGAGGTGAGTGAAGAATTATGAGAAAAGTAATTAAAAATAATGAATTAAGAAAGATAATGGACGAAAGTATAGATATGTTATGTGATACAGTTAAATCAACTTTAGGACCTAAAGGGTGTAATTCTATAATAGACCACAGTGCTTTTTCTCCTTTTATAACTAATGATGGGGTTACTATAGCAAGTAATATAGAAAGTGAAGATGAGGCTATAAATACAATATTAACATTAGCAAAAGAAGCAAGTATAAATACTAATAATCAAGTAGGAGATGGGACTACTACTACACTAGTATTACTTCAAAGTATATATAAAAGTGGGAGAAAACTTATAGATAATGGGATTAATTCTATGATATTAAAGAAAGAATTAGATTTAATATTAAATAAAGTTATAAAATTATTAGATAGTAATTCTTGGGTACCTAAAAAACGTGAGATTATAAATGTAGTTAGTACTACTTCAGGAAGTAATAGTATAGGTGCTTTGGTAAGTGAAGTTTATTTTAAAGTAGGGAGTAAAAATGCAATTAAAGTTATGGAAGGAAGTGAAGAAGAAACTAAAGTAGTATATAAAAATGGTTATATAATAGAAAGTATGATAGTAAGTAGTTATTATTTTAATAATAAAGAAAATATAGAATTAAATGATGTATATGTAGTATTAATAAATAATTATATAGATAATATAGAAGAAATAAGTGATATTATAAATATGGCTATTTATGAAAAGAAAGAATTAGTTATATTTGCAGAAGATTATAGTCAAGAAGTAATAAATAATATAATAAGTATGTATTTAGATAAAAGTGCTTTAATATATTTATTTAGAATACCAGGGTATGGAATAGAGAAAGTAACTATTTTAGAAGATTTATCTCTTATTAGTGGGGCTAAAGTTAAAAGAAATGATATAGAGATTAAAGATGTAGGGAAGTTTGAAAATATAAATATAAATAAAGAAGAAGTAATATGTTCTTTTACTATTAATGATAAAATAAAAGAAGTTATAAAGAGTTTAGAAGAAAAAAATGACGAAGTAAGTATAAAAAGACTTACTATGTTAAAAGGAGAACAAGCAATTATATTAGTAGGGGCTAGGACTGTAACTGAAAGAAGAGAGAAAAAGATGCGCTACGAAGATGCTATATGTGCACTAGGGGCTTTAAGATTAGTTTGTTTAGGTGGTGGAGTTACATTATATAAAATAAGTGAAGAATTAAATGATACAAGTAGTGGGGCTTTAATATTAAAAAATGCTTTAAAAGAAGTGTTATTACAAATTATAGATAATTCTGGGTTAGATAGAGATATTATAATAAACGAAATAAAAAAAAGTAATTATACTAAAGTATATAATGTAATTAGTGATAAATATGAAAGTGTTAATGATACTAGTGTTATAGATGTTAGAGATGTATTAGTAATGGCTTTAAAAAATGCTTTAAGTATAGCATCTATGTTACTTACTACTACTAGTTTAGTTATAAATGAAAATATAAATAATTTAGGAAAAGTGAGTGAGTATCAATAAAAATTCTAATACGCAAAAATGAAATAATTTGTCTTTTGCGTATTATTGTGTTATTATAATTATAGAGGTGCTTTATGAAATTAATAGAAAGAAAAGAATATTTAAATAAATTAATAAATGTAATAGGTACACCTGATATAAAAGTAATAACAGGAGTGAGACGTAGTGGGAAAAGTAAATTATTAGAAATATTTAAAGAATATATAACTAAAAATATAAAGAAATATAACATAATACATATTAATTTTAATTTAAAAGAGTATGATAATTTAAAAGACGCTAATTCTTTATATGATTATATATCTTCTAAATATAAAGTTAATAAAAATAATTTTGTATTAATAGACGAGGTACAAATGTGTAATGATTTTGAGAAAGTAATAAATTGGTTACACGCTCTTGAAAAATATGATATTTATATAACTGGGTCTAATGCTTTTCTTTTATCAAGTGATTTAGCAACATTATTTACAGGTAGAACATTTGAAATAGAGATATATCCTTTTTCTTTTAAAGAGTTTAATGAATATTATAATTATGATAATATAGATACTGCTTTTGATAAATATGTTTTAGAAGGTGGTATGTCTGGTTCTTATTTATATAAAACTAATGAAGATAAATATAAATATTTAAAAGATATATATACATCATTAATAGTTAGGGATATAAAAGAAAAATATAGTATACGCAATAGTAGATTATTAGACGAATTAAATGAGTTTTTAATGGATAATATTTCTAATATAACTTCTTCAAGAAGTATTACTAATGAATTAATTAAAATAAATCCTAAAAAAGTTATAAGTGATAAAACTATAAGTAATTATATTAAATATTTATGTAATGCTTTTGCTTTTTATAAAGTAAGAAGATATGATATTCAAGGGAAGAAGTACTTGTCTTTTAAAGATAAATATTATTTAGTAGACCCTTCTTTTAAATATGCTATTATAGGTACAAAAAATATGAATTATGGTAGAATTTATGAAAATATAGTAGCAATAGAACTTAAACGTAGGGGATATGAGGTATATGTTGGAGTATTATATAAAAAAGAAATAGATTTTGTTGCTATTAAAAAAGACGAAAAAATTTATATACAAGTTTCTGACGATATAAGTAGTGATAAAACATTTAAAAGAGAGGTAACACCTTTATTACAAATAAAAGATGCTTATCCTAAAATAATAATATCAAGAACTAGACACGATACATATCAATATGAGGGAGTACAAATAATTGATATAGCAAAATGGTTAATGTCTTAGGGTTATGTATAAAAAATAAATAAAAAGATAAACTATAACTATTGGAGGGTTGTAGTTTTTTTGAAATAAAATATGTTTGTAATAATAAGAAAAAGTTGTTGACAGTAATAAATAAAAGA
>CANRGI010000102.1 GCA_947630095.1 uncultured Bacilli bacterium | reverse complement strand
TAAATCAAAAGAAACTTTAAGATCAACTTATTTAGATCCAGCTATAAATGAAGGATTAGTGGCTCTTACTATTCCAGATAAACCAACTAGTAAAAATCAAATGTATTATAAAATTTAAACATAAAAATAGTTAAGAAATAATCACAACTATCAAAATTTTAATTAATGATTATGTTGAATAAACTTAGAAGTAATAACCTCTAGGGAGCAGAAAGGCTCCTTTTTTCTATTCTAAATGTTCATAAACATTGAGACATAATGACCACCGCTTTTTTTAAACAAAAAGACATAACATCACAACCGATTTTTACTTTTAAATATTTTATTCCCCTTTCTATATTATATATACCAAAAAAATAACATCAATATTTTATCCCTGTGTAAAACTCATAGGTTATCCACACCATAGTTTACATACACAAAAAATATCCAAAAAGTTATAAACACAGAAAATAAAGTATTCGACAAAAAATTTAATTGTCAAAAACTTTACGAAAAAAATTCAAAAAAAGGGTTGATTTTTACACATTTATATCATATAATTAGCATTGAGTGACTGCTAAGAAGCACAAGGTTGCTGATACACCCGGTTAAGTTGTAAAGATTTAATTTCGTATCAGGTAATTTGTGCCGAGCAAGTCTATTTAAAATAGGCGAAGGAGGGTAATTTTATGGCAAAGCAAAAAGTTCGTATCAGATTAAAAGCGTATGACCACAGAATATTAGATGCGGCTGCTAGTAAAATAGTAGATACTGTTAAAAGAACAGGCGGAATAGTTTCTGGCCCAGTTCCACTACCAACAGATATTGAAAAGTTTACTGTATTAAGAGCAGTTCACAAATATAAAGATTCACGTGAACAATTTGAAATGAGAACACACAAAAGATTAATTGATATCGATAGTCCAAGTAAAGAAACAGTAGATGCACTATCTCATTTAGATTTACCAAGTGGAGTAGATATCGAAATTAAATTATAATAGGGAGGAAAATTAAATGAAAGGAATCTTAGGACGTAAAGTTGGAATGACAGAAGTCTTCACAACTGACGGTAAATTAATACCTGTAACTGTAATTGAAGTTGAACCTAATGTTGTAACTCAAATAAAAACAGTTGAAAAAGACGGGTATGCAAGTATCCAATTGAGTGCTTTTGATAAAAAAGAAAAAGTATCAACAAAACCTGAAATTGGACACGCAAAAAAAGCAAACACTACACCTAAGCGCTTCTTAAAAGAAATCAAAGGCATTGACGTTTCAAGTTATGAAGTTGGACAAGTTATCGGTGTAGATACTTTTGAAGCAGGAGAATTAGTAGATGTAACAGGTACATCAAAAGGAAAAGGCTTCCAAGGAACAATAAAAAGACATAACTTCTCAAGAGGACCAATGACACACGGTTCACATTACCACAGGGCAGTAGGTTCTCGTGGAACAATGAGACCAATGAGAGTTATGAAAGGCAAAAAAATGCCAGGACATATGGGTAATGAACAAGTTACTATTCAAAACCTAGAAGTAATAGCAGTAGATACTGAAAATAGTTGCCTATTAATAAGTGGTAACGTTCCAGGACCTAAGCAAGGTTATGTTCTAATAAGAACTGCTATTAAAAATGGCACTAAAGTAGAAGCAAAAGAACTAGTTTCTTATGTTGTAGAAGAAGTAGTAGATAACACTGTTAAAGAGGAAGAATTAGTAGAAACTGAAAATGGAGTTATTGAAACAACACCTGAAGAAGTAACTGAAAAAGAAGAAGCGTTAGACGAAGCAACTGAAGAAACAAAAGAAGAAGTTAATGAACCAACTAGTGAAACAGAAGAAACTTCACAAAAGGACGGTGAAGAATAATGGCAAAAATTAAAGTATTATCACTTAACGGTGAAGAAAAGAAAGATATAACACTTAATGACGAAATTTGGAACATTGAAGTGAACAATGTAGTATTAAGCGATGCTATAAAATTACAAATGGCTTCTTTAAGACAAGGAACAAGTAAAACTAAAGGAAGAAGCGAAGTAAGTGGTGGAGGAAGAAAACCTTGGAGACAAAAAGGCACAGGCCGTGCTCGTCAAGGAACAATAAGGGCTCCACATTGGGTTGGTGGAGGAGTAGTATTCGGACCAACTCCAAGAGATTATGGTTATAAAATGAATAAGAAAGAAAGACGTCTTGCAATCAAAAGCGCACTTTCTGATAAATTTCAAAACAAAAACCTATGCGTAGTTGAAAATTTAGAATTAACTACACCAAAAACTAAAGATTTAAATAGTACATTAAATAATCTTAAATTAACAGGTAAAACTTTAATAGTAACTGATGGAGAAAACGGTAATGTTTGCCTAGCAAGTAGAAACGTACCATCACTTCATATTATAGAACCAAGTAGTATTAATGTATTAGATTTAGTAAGTGCAGATAATCTATTAATAGACGAAGCAAGTGTTACTAAAATAGAGGAGGTGCTTAAGTAATGATATATGAAATAATAGCATCACCAGTAATAACTGAAAAAACAACTAACTTAAATAATTCTAATGTTTATGTATTTAAGGTAGATAAAAAGGCAAATAAGACACAAATCAAACAAGCAATTGAAAAGAAATTCAATGTAAAAGTTGAAAGTGTTAATACAATTAATACAAAGAGTAAGAAAAGACGTGTAGGAAAATACACTGGTTATACAAGTGCCTACAAAAAAGCTTATGTAAAACTTAAGGAAGGCTCTACAATAGAGTTTTAGGAGGTTATCATGGCAATAAAGAAATATAAACCAATAACAAATGGTACAAGAAACATGAGTACATTAGTTAATGAAGAAATAACAAAAAGTACTCCTGAAAAGAAATTAACTAAAAAAATCAAAACCTCTGCTGGAAGAAACAACCAAGGTAAAATAACAGTAAGACATCGTGGAGGCGGAGTTAAAAGGAAATACCGTGTTATAGATTTTAAGAGAAATAAAGATGGCGTAATAGGAACTGTAGCAAGTATTGAATACGACCCAAATAGAAGTGCAAACATAGCACTAATAACTTATGCTGATGGAGAAAAGAGATATATAATCGCACCTCTTGGACTAACAGTAGGAGATAAAATAGAAAGTGGAGAAAATGTTGATATCAAAACAGGTAATGCTCTACCTCTTATGAATATCCCAGTTGGTACAGTAGTGCATAATATCGAAATGAACCCAGGAAAAGGTGCTCAATTAGCGCGTTCAGCAGGTTCTAGTGCGCAAATACTAGGTAGAGAAGGTGCTTACGTATTACTTAGATTAAAGTCTGGTGAAACTAGAAAAATCTTAGGAGTATGTCGTGCAACTATCGGAACAGTTGGTAATTTAGATTATGAATTAGTTCACTTAGGAAAAGCAGGTCGTAAACGTCATATGGGCATTCGTCCAACAGTTCGTGGTTCAGTTATGAACCCTAATGATCACCCTCATGGTGGTGGAGAAGGTCGTGCTCCAGTTGGACGTAAAGGACCAATGACACCTTGGGGTAAACCAGCTCTTGGACTTAAAACACGTAAAAATAAGAAATATAGTGATAAATTAATAATATCACGTAGAAATAAATAGAGAAAGGATTTGTGAGTATGTCAAGAAGTTTAAAAAAAGGACCATACGTTTTTGATAGATTACTTAATAAAGTAAAAGCATTAAACGAAAGTGGTAAAAAAGAAGTAATAAAAACTTGGTCACGCCGTTCAACAATATTCCCTGAATTTGTTGGACACACAATAGCAGTACACAACGGAAAAGATTTTATTCCAGTGTACATTACAGAAGATATGGTAGGACACAAACTTGGTGAGTTCGCATTAACTCGTAAGTTCGGTGGACACTCTGGCGAAAACAAATAGGAAGGTGAATATATGGAAACTTATGCAATACATAAAGGTGCTATGATTGCCCCTAGAAAAGCAAGAATGACACTTGACCTTATAAGAGGAAAAAACATTAAAGAAGCAACATCTATACTTTTAACTACAAACACTAAAGCAAGTCGTTTAATTAAGAAAGTATTAGATAGTGCAGTTGCTAATGCAGTTAATAATTTAGGTCTAGTAGAAGATAAACTTTATATAAGCACAGCGTATATAAATGAAGGACCAACATTAAAAAGAAGTAAAATCGCTTCACGTGGAAGCGTTGATAGACGAGATAAAAGAACTAGTCACATATATATTGAAGTAAGCGACGGTAGTTCTGTAAAGGAGGGTTAGAGAATGGGACAAAAAGTAAGTCCAGTCGGGCTAAGAATAGGAATTAATAAAGACTGGGAAAGCAAATGGTATGCCCCTAGTAAAGATTTCTCTAAATACTTAAACACTGATATTAAAATTCGTGAATATTTAGACAAAGTTCTAAAAGGTAGTTCAGTTGCAAGTGTAGTTATAGAAAGAAATAAAAAGAGAACTAATATTATTATAAATACTTCAAAACCAGGCGTAGTAATAGGTCGTGGAGGAGAAGAAATAGAACGTCATAAAAAGGCTCTTTCTAAAATAACAAATGACGAAATCTACATTTCAATAGTAGAAATCAAGCAACCAGACTTAAATGCAGCATTAGTTGCTGAACAAATTGCAATGCAAATTGAAAATCGTGCTTCATATAGAGTAGCGCAAAAAAGGGCTATAAGAAATACAATGAAAGCAGGAGCAAAAGGTATTAAAACTCAAGTATCTGGTCGTTTAAATGGTGCTGAAATAGCAAGAAGCGAAGGATACTCTGAGGGAACAGTTCCACTACATACACTAAGAGCAGATATAGATTATGCAAGTAAA
>CANRGI010000101.1 GCA_947630095.1 uncultured Bacilli bacterium | reverse complement strand
GTAACAGGAAAAGGAACAATAGACGACCCATATAGAATAAGTCCAAAAGGAGATATAAACTTGGTTGCTTATACTTTAGATGGAAGTCCAACAACAGAAACATTTCAGTCATTAGTAAGTAGTAATGAGAGAGTAGTTGATAGTATAAAATGTGATAAAGGAACAAAAGCAGAATGGGATTACATAAATGAAACAATTAAACTTTCAAATGTACAAGTACCAGATAATTGCACAATTAATTTTATAAAAGGAACTAAATATATTTCTTTTGTAGCAAAAATAAAAGCAAATAATGAACCGATATTGACACGAGAAGCATTTACAACAATATTTACCGGCCAAGGAGGTTTGTATCAAGAAAGCGATAGCAGATATTTAGAAACTGATGGCAAAACAGAAGATACAGTATATTATTTTGCTGGAGATGGACAATCGGTTAATAATTGGGTAAAATTCGCTGGATATTATTGGAGAATAGTAAGAACAAATGAAGATGGAAGCATAAGGTTACTATATGTAGGAGCAGACCACGCAACTCAACAGGGATATATAAGTACTTCTGCATATAATACGACAACAAATGGAGAAATTTACAGTGGATATATGTATGGAGATACAGGTAGTATAGAAAATTTTAGAAAAAACACAAATAATTCTACAATAAAAAATGTAATAGATGCTTGGTATCTTAATAATATAAAAACTGGATATGAAAAATACTTAAGTAGAACAGCGATATATTGTAATGACCGTGCATCTTACTCAGGTAGTTATGCCCCATATTATAGGTTAGAAAAACAGTATCGACCATCGTTTAAGTGTGGTAGTGGAGAAAACGGTACTTTATATGAAGCAAATAGTGAAGTGAATAGGCCTGATAGATTTACAGCAACAAATGATAAAGGAATAGGAAATCAAAAATTAACTTATCCAGTAGCATTAATAACAGCCGACGAGATATATTATGCAGGTGGTTTTGCTAATACAAACAATGCAAAAGGGTATTTTTATCAAAATAGTACTGGTAATAGCGTAGTAAGTGAGAAAGATTGGTGGACAATGAGTTCTGCTTACGGTTCACAAATTAGAGTATATGAGGTTCAAGGGTATGAAAGTCGTGCAGGACGTTTAAATCATGATTTCCATTATATGTCAGACAATGCTGTTCGTCCAGTCCTATCTCTAAAATCTTGTGTTGCTTGGAAAAGCGGCGATGGTACAGTAAGTAGTCCTTATGAAGTTGAAATAGACGATACTTGTGCAGCAGCAGATAACTAAGGGGGAATTATGACAGAAGAAACAATATACAATATCATAGGTAAAAATATAAAAAAATATAGACTTCTCTATAGTGCAACTGTAGAAACATTAACTCAACAACAATTAGCAAATCTTATAGGAGTATCTGTTTCTTTAATAGGTTGTTTAGAAAGTAAAAAAGTAACTCAAGGAATAAGTATACCTAATTTATATAAAATAAGTAAAGTACTTAATGTATCTATGGAAAAATTTTTCGAGTGATATATCTTGAGAAAAATATAAAAATATGTTACTATGTAAATAGATTAGATGCTCTTAGTTATATAAAACCCTGTTGACTTCGAGAACTAATCTCTGAAGAGTATTGATAATAATTATTATCAATACCAAAATAATAGCGAACATAACTAAATATTTGATTAATTAGCACTTAATATAAGTACTAATTTTTCTTTTTGTACAAATCTATATACAAAAACCTCTTTAAAATTAAAAATTATAAAATGAAAAATATTATAAAAATTTTATTAATTTGACTTATTAGTAAATGTTAATACAAAGTACTTGAAAAAAATACAATTTTATCTTAAAATAAAACTAGTAAATAATAAGATATAAAGGGGCTGAAAATATGAACAGAGAAGACAAAATAGTCAACATAAGATTAGAAAACATAGTACCAAATAGAAGTCAACCAAGACTTAATTTTAATGAAGAAGAACTAAACAAACTAAGTGCTTCTATAAAAGTGCACGGTGTAATTCAACCCATTGTAGTAAGAAAAGTTAATGATAAATATGAAATAGTAGCAGGAGAACGTCGCTACAGGGCATCTTCTATCGCGGGTATGAAAACTATCCCAGCAGTTATTGTTAATGTATCAGACTCACAAAGTAAAGAAATTGCTATAGTAGAAAACATACAAAGAAAAAATTTATCAGCAATAGAAGAAGCAAGGTCTTATCAAAATATATTAAATACTGAAAAAATAACTCAAGAAGAATTAGCAAGACGTATGGGTTTAACACAGTCAACAATAGCAAATAAATTAAGATTATTAAATTTAAATGAAATAGTCCAAAATGCTTTAGCAACAAATCAAATATCAGAAAGACACGCGAGAAGTTTACTTGCTATAACAAACCCTAATATGCAAATAACTATGTTAAATAGAATAATCAGTGAAAAACTTACAGTTAAACAAACAGACGAAGAAATAGCAAAAATATTAGGTAAAAAGCCAGAAGTAGTTACTAATATAACTCCAGAACCTGTGATAGCCGAAATAGAAATAGCAGAATTAGACGAAACTCCAAAAGTTACCCCTACTCCATCTGCCCCACAAAATGTCTCTACTTTAGACCCACAAACTCAAGTACAACAAAACGTTGAACCAACCTCTACTGAGAAACCAGTTAATCAAGAACCAGTTTCTCCAACACCACAAGAAACACCAACAGAAGAACCTAACAAAGTGGAAGTTAAAGAAGAAAAACCAGTAGAAGTCCCTCCAGCAGAGGAACCTAAAAAACCTATTAATTTTAATTCTACAGATAAATCTCCTTTTGATGTAGACATTGATAAAGAAAAAGAAAAAGCAACTGATATTATTAAACAACATAAACCAAGTGATATAGATATGCTAATGAGGAAAGAAGGCGAAGCCCCTACTCCAGTTAGAACAAAAGACGATAAAATATCTTTAGAAGACACAGTTGCAAATGTAGATATGGGTTCTATAGTACCAGAAATGGCAGTAAACCCTTTCCAAGATACATCTTCTCCAGATAGTTTTGATATACCTACTAACCCTACTATTTTAGAACACCCTGATTTTGAGTCTCCTAATACTATCTATACAAGTAATAACCCTATTATTAATGAATTTATGGGTCTTAAAGAAGATGCAGAACCTGAAATACTAGAAGCATCTGATATTAAAAATTTAAGTCTAGCAAT
Source organism: uncultured Bacilli bacterium (assembly GCA_947630095.1). Classification (GTDB taxonomy): domain Bacteria; phylum Bacillota_I; class Bacilli_A; order RF39; family UBA660; genus MGBC139354. The sequence goes on along the minus strand of CANRGI010000101.1, from coordinate 1,712 downwards.
TAAAATAGCAAGAACAGAAGCAAAAAAAATAGAAAATTTAGGTTTCACAGTAGAAACAGAAGAATTTGATTTTGAAGATATGTATCAAGTAATAATTAAGATTATTAAAGACTAAAAATAACCCCATTAGGAGTTATTTTCTTCATATTTAGATATAAAACTAGGTTCAGTTCCTTTTATATAAAATAAGTTATCTTTAACTGATAAATCAGTAACACTTCCACTTATCGGATTTACAAAAGTAGAAGTTACCCCCTCTGGAATATCATACCATACTTCCTCTTTCCCTTCTAAATAACTCTCTATTGTTCTAGCCCATATTCTTTTAGTAATTTTACTTGAAACCTCACTTACATCTCTATTGTCGTCATATCCGTTCCATACCACCACTAATGCTTGAGGATTATACCCTACTACCCAATAATCACTTGTAGTAGTACCAGATTTAACTGCATATTTTCTAGTAAATAAATTACTTACAGGAAGTAATGTAGGACTTGCATAGTCTATATAATCATAGTTATATGTATTACTTAACATTTCATTTAATATAAATGTATACCTAGTATCTAATACACTTTCTTCTTCATATTTACTTTCATAAATAACATTATCATTTAAATCAGTTACTTTTCTTATAAATTCAGGTTTATTTAATACCCCATTATTTGCTAAAGTAGCAAAAGCATTGCTAAAATCTATCATATCTATTTCAGTAGTCCCCAGTGCTAAAGATACATTATTAGGTAAACTAGTCTTAATTCCCATCTTCTTCCCTACATCTTTTAATACTTCAGTACCTAAAAATAAATGAGTTTTAACGGCAAAAATATTATCACTTAAACTAATAGCCTCTGCCATAGTAATATCTTTATTCGCGTATCTATTTGCAAAATTAGTAGGACTATATGTTTCTTTATTACCTATTGTAAAAGTAGTTGCTTCACTTACAAAAGTAGAACTTGCTGTCATACCATTTTCTAAAGCAGCATAATAAAGTATTGGTTTAAAAGTAGAACCCACTTGTCTTTTAGCAGCAAAAGCCCGATTAAATTCACTTTCGTGATAATTCTTACCTCCTATTAAAGCCACTATTTTACCTGTACTAGGTTCTCTTATAATAGCCCCCACTTGTAATTCTCCAGTATCAGCCATTTCTTCACTTACAACTTGTTCTAATTTACTCTGAGCATTTATATCTAAATTAGTATATATCTTTAACCCTCCAGTCTTAATTAGCGATTTTGGTATATCAGGTATAGAATTAAGTTCGTCCATAACTGCATCTTTATAATATTGACTACTTACTATAAAATTATTTGCTTTAACTCCATTAAAATGTAATTCTTGATTATAAGCCCTTTCTGCTTCTTCTTTAGTTATATAATTATTACTAACCATACTATCTAACACAATAGCCTGTCTTTCTTTAGCATTATCATAATAGTATATAGGGTTATAATAAGTAGGATTTTTAGGTATTCCCACTATCATAGAAGCCTCTGCTAAATCAAGTTCACTCGCGTGTTTATTAAAGTAATATAGACTTGCATCTTCTATCCCATAATTCCCTGCTCCATAATTTATAGTATTCATATACCCTTCTAATATCTCGTCTTTAGTATAATGTACTTCTAATTCAAAAGTAAGAAATGCCTCTTCTATTTTTCTATTCCAAGTCTTATCAAAAGTTAAAAACAAATTTTTAATAT
>CANRGI010000100.1 GCA_947630095.1 uncultured Bacilli bacterium | reverse complement strand
ACTTATACTTACTTATAGTCAATACTATTCTTCATATAAAAATTTTTTTAATCTTTCGTCTTTATGCTTTATATAAAATTCTCTATCTATAAGTAACTCCCATATTTCTTTAAATTTCTTTAATTTTTTCTTTTCTATTTTTTTATCACTTACTTGACTAACTCTTTTCTTACCATAATCTGCTATTGTAATAAGTTCCATACCTACAATAACACCTACTAACACGTGTGATACTGGATATTCACTTATATTTACAAAGTTTTGTATACCTTTACTTAAATATTTTAAATAAAGAGATTTAGAAGCATAAACGAACATTATTGATACAGATGTATCTAATATTATTGTTTTTAATTTACCAATTCTACTAGTTTGAACATTTTTATTTTCTGCAAATGCTAAAGTATTTGTAAGAAATATACCAAATTCAAATATCATAACGAATATCATACCAGGATATTTATATGAAAGTAATCCTAACATTACAAATGCAAATAATTTATCCGCTACTGAGTCTAATATACCTCCAAAAAAACTCTCAACTTTCCATAACCTAGATAATTTCCCATCTATCGCATCTGTTAAAAATACTAATATTACAAAAAATACAACAGCCTCCACTCCCTTAGTAAAATAAACGATAGGCAAAATTATACTTCCAAGCACTCTTGTAAAAGTTATAGTATTAACTATTCCAAATTTTAAACTCTTTTCTTTCTTCATACCTCAAATTATAACACTTTCTATTTATAAAGTACATATTTTACTTAAAATATCTATATGTAGTAGATATTTCTAAATTATACCCTTTTATACTTGCTAATTCACTTACAGTAGTTATCTTATATCCTCTACTAATTAAAACAGGCACTACCATTTTAACTGCTTCTAATGTTTCAGGATAAATATCATGCATTAATATTATATCTCCATCTTTAGCATTTTCTAAAATATGATTATAAGTATGTTCTGCATCTCTATAAAGCCAGTCTTCTGTATCAACATCCCATAGTATTAAAGGATATAACACTCTTGACTTTACTTTAGAGTTAGCATTACCATAAGGAGGTCTCACTAATCCTATATTAGCCCCTGTTATCTCATTAAATATTATATTAGTAGAATTTACTTCTTCGTCTATTTCTGCTTCACTTAATTTATTTAAATTCTTATGAGCATAAGTATGACTTGCTACTTCCATACCTCCATTATATAAACTCTTTACAGTTTCTTGATTATATTTCATTCTATTACCTAATTCAAAAAATGTAGCCTTACTTCCATTAGAAATAAGTGTATTCATTACATCTATAGTATATTTACTAGGTCCATCGTCAAAAGTAAAAGCAATAACTTTATCATAAAATTCTTCACTTATTTTTTCTTCTCCATTACTTAATATTACTTTTACATCATATTCTAAATTATTAAATAGTCTAGGGTCAAAATAAATACTAACCCCATTATCACTAACACTTACATAAGCATTTTTAAAGTTATCTGCACTTATTATATTATATACATTACTACTATATTTAGATTTAACTTTATCTAATACTAAACTACCCATAGAATTAAAATCAAATACTTGATTATTTGAAACAAATTCACGTGTTTTTATATCAAAATTTAAATTTTTATAAGAAGTTACTCCATTATCTTTAATTATAAAAAATGTATTTAATATATCTTCTGTTACATAAGTAGTATAACTAACTTCTACATTTTTTTCTTTTTTATATATATTTACTATCTTCTCTATTTCACTATCTATTTCTTTAACATCAAAATTAGGATATTTTATATTTCCATCTTCTATATTTTCAAATTTATTTAATTTATTATAAAATCTTTGAGAAAGTACATTTGCTCTTGATTTAAACATATAAATACTAACAGACAAAAATATAAAAAGACAAATAACTGATATAATATATAATAAATAATTCTTTAAATACTTCATACCTTAGCACCCTTTCTAATTAATATTATACCACACTTAAAAGAAATATGGTTAATTTTTAACCTTTAAATTGTCCACCATTTATATGTATTATTTGTCCAGTTACATAAGAAGAGTCTTCACTTGCCAAATAAACAAATAAAGGAGCGATTTCATAAGTTTGTCCTGCCCTTCCCATAGGTGCATCACTTCCTAATGTAGGTATCTTTTCTGCTTCCCAACAAGCAGGTTGAAGTGCTGTCCAAAAAAATCCTGGCGCTACTGCATTAACACGAATATTATCTTTAGCCAAATTAGTAGCAAGAGCCCTTGTAAAACCTACTATAGCCCCTTTACTAGTTACATAATCAATTAAATTTTCTTCCCCATAAAATGTAGTTATGCTGCTTACATTTATTATACTAGCCCCACACTTCATATATTTAAGCGCGCATTTAGTTAAATAGAAAATAGAATATATATTAGTTTTCATAGTATAATCAAATTGTTCGTCACTTATACATAATAAACTTTTTTGCTCAAATTGCACTCCAGCATTATTTACTAAAATATCTATTGAACCAAATTTCTTCATAGTTTCACTTACTATTTTTTCACAAAATTTTTTATCTTTAACATCTCCTCTAAGCATTAAAGGTTCATTATTAAATTTCTTTAAATATTCTTTAGTTTCCATCGCGTCTATATCTTCATTTAAATAAACTAATACTAAATTAGCCCCCTCTTTAGCATAACAAACCGCGACTGCTCTTCCTATTCCAGAGTCTCCTCCAGTTATAATTGCAGTTTTCCCTTTAAGTTTACCACTACCTTTATAGTTTTCATTATCAAATATAGGTCTTGGCACCATTAAATATTCCATACCAGGTTGTTTATCTTGACTTTGTGGTGGAAATTCAACTTTAAATGTCTTACACTTTAAAGCATATTCCCCTTCGTCTTTTTTATAAATACAATTATCTTCCATTTTACACCTCAATTTAATATATGTAAAAACATAGTATTTGTACCTATTCTATGATATAATTTAGTTAAGGAGCGATTATGAATTTAGAATTTATTAATGAAAATATAGATAAAATTATTAAAAATATAAATGATGTTTTATATATAAGACCATATAATATTAATGGTAAAATTGCTTTATATGGTGTTATTAAAGAAGATAAAGGAATTTATAAGAGAATAAAACTTACTAAAGAGATGTCTAAACTAACTTTTCCTTTTGAACCCCTTTATTATCTTTATGAAAATAATAAACTTAATAAAAAAGATTTTCTTATATTTAATAACATAATATCTCTAAATAAAAATAATTTAGATGGTTTTATAACTTCAAATTTAAATAATAAAATATATAATATAGGAGTATTTGCAACATTTACTGACTGTTCTTCTACTATTATTACTCGAGAAATTTATAATAAGTTTATTAAAAATAAAGAATTAAATTTACTAGTGCAAGAGTACCCTTCTAAACATAATAACTACTACATAATAGAAGACTATAAAGTAGATATGGATACTTATATAATACCTAAAAATGATAAAGTAAAAAAATTAACTCCCTAGTAGGAGTTTTTATTTGACTAACACACCTTTATAAAATATTTAATTTTTTTTCGTGCATAAAAACATCTAACTGCACTACTACAATAAATTCTTCTTTAAGTTTAATATTTTCATAATTTAATGTAGGTTTAGGAAGTCTATCCTTATATTCTGGCAACATATTATATAACGCATCTTGTGCCATATAATACGCATCTTCAAAACCAACTCCATAAGTATAAACATCGTCAAAATCTAAAAATTTAACATTGTATGCTTCCCCTTCTTTTGAAAAAAGAGCAGGATAAAAATATTTTTTATTACTCATATTACAAAACTACAATTATAACTTTATAACTGCTTTATTCCTTTCCTCATATTATTTTCATTTTTTATATTTTCTTGATAATTAGACATATTTGCTAAACCCAAAGTCTTACTAATACTTTTATAGTACTCTTCTGATATTAAAACCACATTTTTCCCTTTATCATTAACAATAGTTATTGGTTTAACATCAATATTTACTTCAGATACTAACTTAAATAAATCTACTTTATCTATATCAATTTTTTTCATACTACCCACCTCTTTATTATTTTTATATATTTTAAAACTCCACATCTATAGCCAAGTTCATATACAAGTTAGCGTAAATGACGTAGATATCTACAACTTTTTTGTTAAACTTTTAATGAAGTCCTTTTTATCTTCTACAGTCTGTAATTGCTTGAAAAGAGTCTTAAATGGAATACAAAACTCATATATTCTCGAACCAGACTGACGTATGTTAATTGTTACACAATATGGAGGTTTAGGAAATTCACCATCAAATTTGTCAAATGTTAGAATTATATTATTATCTTTTTTTGATATTTTTAATACATTGGGACATTTAATAGGATAAGCATCACACAACATTGTAATAATATTATTTTGAACTAAAGCCTCATACCAAGAAGTCCTTTTTTCACATTGCATTTGTTCTTGAACACTTTGCAAATTTTCATTTTCTCCCATTATATTACCATTTATTATATCCCTATAAAATTTATCAAATATTGAATACACTTCTCCTTGATTATTATTAATACTAAAAGAAATACTAGATATTTTTCGGTAATCTTCATATTTACAAGATATATTTATATCAGCACCAGTTTGATAAATTGATAAAACTTTTTCATTTTGTATCAAATCAATATCAAAAGAATTATACTCATTGTTAGTTTTTTTTATTTCCATAAATACCTCCAAAAATATAATTATATTATAACTCAAAATTGTTTTATTTTTTCAATATTCCTTTTCTTTTTTATTAATTTAAAATCTAAGAAAACTATTAATTTAATTGTACCAAATTTCTAATGAAAAGTCACACATAATTATATAAAAATATTGCAAAAATAAAAGTGTTGGATTATT
>CANRGI010000099.1 GCA_947630095.1 uncultured Bacilli bacterium | reverse complement strand
GATCCCTTGTAGACTACGAGGTTGATAGGCTAGATGTGGAAGAATAGTGATATTTTGAGCTGACTAGTACTAATAGATCGACAAATTAACTAATTTTAATTTGAAATTGTTCACATTATCTTGTTTTGAGAGAACGATTATTGTATAATATATTTAATCCGTGACGATAGCAAAGTGGACACACCTGTTCCCATCTCGAACACAGAAGTTAAGCACTTTAACGGCGAAGATAGTTTAGGCGAAAATAGCAAGTTGCTGGTTTTTTTATTGTCTAAAAATATCCGAACACATATATAAAAGTGTAATATAAATGTAATAAAAAACCTAATCACTTTATAAACATAAAAAAATATGATAAAATCAATAAATAGGAGTACAATATGGAATTTTTAAGAAAGATATATAAATTTATAATTATATTATGTGTATTAGCATTAGTTTTTACATTTATAAAAAACTATTATTTTGATACTAAAGAAGAAAAAGGAAAAAATAAAGATGGAGAAATAGAATACAATGGAGAAAATGGTTTAACCACTTCTACATTAAATTATAAAGATTACATTACTGAGGACGAAGAAACCAACTCTGATGTAATAGCAAAATATCTCTCTGATGGTATGAGTATAAGTGATTTAAAAAAAGCATTAAAAGGTAAAGGAAACTATGTAGATAAAGAAGGTAGTTATAGACCTATTTCCTATGAATTTGAAAAGCAATATGAATATTCCGAATTAGAAAAAAAGTTCAAATCATTAAACAATTCTGACATAGTAAACTTAGAAATAATTGGCTCGTCAGTTGAAAAAAGAAATATATATTCCTTAGAAATAGGAAAAGGAAAAGACAAAGTTCTTGTAGAAGGAAATATACACGCGGCTGAAATTGCACCTACTTTATTTATAACTAAATTTGCAGTAGATTTAGTTAATAGTTGGGAGTCAGGCAACGACGAAATAGAAGAGTTATTAAAAGACCATACTTTTGTAATGATACCTTCAGTAAACCCAGATGGATATGATTATACTTTATTTGGTAAATCTACATTAAAAGATAAAAAAAGTTTTGTATATAAGGAAAATGACAAAATAGATCAAGATTTTTATAAAGCAAACATAAATGGAGTCGATATAAATAGAAATATGCCTTCACAACTTGGTGGACTTTATTTTAAAAGTAAAGATTTACATTATACAGTATCAAACACTAAATCTCCTCTAAACAATGCCTATTATGCTGGAGAAAGTCTAGGAAGTGAACCAGAAACACAAGCACTAATATACTGGATATTAAAACATTACAAAAATGCCCACGCTTACATTTCTCTTCACAGTGCGGGTCGAGTAATTTATAATGGCAAACCTCATTTAAGTGAAAGATTTAATAAAATCTCAAGTCAATGTGCAGAATTATTTAATGAATATACTTTCTATACTATATATGATGTAGAAAATGAAATTGATGGCGATGGTACAGATGGAACTTCAACTGATTTTATAGCAGAATTAATTCACGGATATAAGTTAAGCACAAAAACAGGTAGGTTATCAACAGATAAATATGATGTAGTAAGTAAAAACTTAACTCAAGAAACTTGTGTACTTACAGTAGAAACATTAACTAATTATACACAAAGTATATCAACAATAAGCGAAGAATACACAAGTAAATCTCTTGTATTTTGGTAAGAAATATAGTATAATCTTACCTACATGGCGGTATTGGTGAAGTGATTAACACGCCAGATTGTGGCTCTGGTATGCGTGGGTTTGATTCCCACATACCGCCCCAGATTGAATTTTTCCCCGTATTTACGGGGTTTTTATTTTTTTACCTACTATTTACGTACTATTTTTCAAGATTTTTATTAAATTCGTTTATAAAATTAACCGGAATACTGCGTGTTTTGGGCAAAACGTGGTAATATGTTTTTTCTACTACTTGTTCAGTATCCCCAAGTCTATCGGCTACCGCTCTAAAAAAGAAACAATACTTAATAAAAAATAATTTGCATTACTAAATGCTAAAATAATTCAAGAAATTAAAGATGTTATTTGAGTAGTAGAAAAAAGTGGCTTATGAAGTAAATGATACTATGTTATGTGCATATTGGAATATTGGAAGAATTATTGTTGAAAATGAACAGAATAGCAATATAAAAGTAGAATATGGAAGCGTAAACTTTATATAACATATCCAAAATTATAGACAGTGTCTGGAAAATTGAGTTTGTCTCATTATTGTGAATTATTAAGTATTGAAAATATTGAAGAACGAAACTTTTAAGAAAAAGAAAGCATTAATTATAACTAGAGAGTACTAGAATTAAAAAGGCAATTAGAAACATCTTTTGAAAGATTACTACTTTCTGAATTAAAATTTTCAAAAAGAATTTGGGTAAGATTATTATTACTCTTTTATTTTGACACAAAATTATATAAAAAGACATAAAATATAATATATAATATATAATATATAAACATATTTCTACAAATAAAATTCAAAATTGAAATACAAAAATTTAAAATTACCCTTTAAAAATTGAATTTCTGCTTGACAAAACCTCGGGGGGGGTAGTATTATAAAACTCACAAAGGAGGAAAAGAATGAAAAAAGTTATAATCGCAGTTTGTACATTAGGTTTATTAATGTTATCTGCAAATAGTTTAGACGCAACTACTCATAATTTTTCTGACTGGCAAACAGCAGATGGGTATTATGGAAGTAAAGAAGAGGTGTCAGATATTGTTACAAAAATGACAGGAAAAGACCATACAAACGACCAAGAACCAGGTTTCCCTGGACAAGTAGTAGGTCCTTATAGTAAGGCAAGTAAAGGTATGTTGTCAAGCGGCATAACTGAAGAAGTATATGTAGAATTAGATTTTACAAATATTAAAGAAAGCGAGTTATTCGAGGCTACTGTATCATTAAATCAAACTAAAGATGCAGCAGCAGAGTTAACAGAAAATGTCGTAATGACTCAAAGGTCAAGTAACCAATTTGTTGTAACAGCCAACTGGGCACCTTCTACTATTGCAACTTTAACTGAAGAAGGTCTATATACTTATAGATGGCATTACTTTATAAAAAAAGATGGAAAAGCATACGTAAATTTCCAAATTTTATTAGGAGATGAAGTTAAAGGAACAAGTGGAGATGTAGTAATAAATGAAATTAATGTTGCAACTATGCCAGATGTAAATGTAAGGTCAGTATGGTTCTGCAACATTAAAGTTGAAAATGGTATCCTTGTTCACTCAAGATTACCAAAAGTAAATGTTGAAGTAGAAACTGAAGCAACAAATGAAAATGTTACAGTAGAAGACGAAAGTTTTACAGATGTATTAGAAGAAGCATTACAAGAGGCACTAGATACAATACCTGAATTAAAAGAATTAGCAGAAACTAATGATGTTACAATTTCTCTCACAACTGAACCATTAGAAAATTTAGACGAAGAAACAACTCAAAAATTCGAGTCTGTTATAGAAAACTCTAAAATTGCTAATTATTTTGATATCTCCGTAGTAGTAAAAACAGCAGAAGAAACACATAAAATACACGAACTAAATAAAGAAATCAAATTATCAGTGCTTATTCCAGAGTTACCAAGTGTAGAAAAAGGTTACGAAAGAACTTACTACATTTTAAGAGAACATAATGGAAAAGTAGAAAAGTTACCAACTAGTGTAAGTGAAGATGGAAAATCATTGTTATTTTCTTCAAAAGACTTTTCTAACTATGCTATTGCATACGCTGATACATTAACAACTAACCCACAAACTGGTGACTCAATTATAACTTATGTTATAGTTGCTATCACATCTTTAGTAGGTTTAGTTGGAATATCATTATACTTTAAGAAAAATGCTTAATTAAAATTTTCAAAAAGAATTTGGGTAAGATTATTCTTACTCTTTTTCTTTATTTTCTAATTCGTCCATAAAAATCCAAAATTTACACATAAATGATTAAAATACCCATAATTTATGGTAAAATATTTAAAAGAAAAAATTAATCACAACTGATTAATCAAAAAAAGGAGAATTATGAAAAAATATATCGTAATAACAGGCGCAAGTAGCCCATTAGGTTTAGAAATAGTAAAAAAACTAGACCCTGTTTATAACTTAATACTTATCTACAACCAAAATTATGAACCTTTAAAAAAATATGTGAATAACCACAAAGTTATTAAGTGTGATTTTCAAAAAGAAGAAAATATTCACACATTAATAGAAGAAATTAATAAATTAAATGTGAATATCTATGCACTTATCAACATAGCCGCTCTCACTAAAGACTCTTCCCCCGAAGAAATCAACTTAATAGATTTCACTAACTCATACATAGTTAACGTATATGCCCCTCTAAAAATATCTACATCTATTAATTTAAAAGGTGGTATAATTATAAATATTGCTTCCACAGATGGCATTGATACATTTAATTCTTATGGAATAGTTTATGCACTTACAAAATCTTCTCTTATTTATTTAACAACTATTTTATCCACAATTTTAAAAAACACCAAAGTTTATGCCTTTGCACCTAATTATATTGACACTCCTATAGTAAGAAGTATGAACCCTAATTTTTTAAAAAGTGAAATGGAAAGAATTAATCAAAAAGAATTATTAACAACAAACAATGTAGCAAATAACATTATAGAATTACTAAATTCAAAAGACCCAAGTGGAAGTATTTATAGAATGGATGGTAACAATGAATATAGAAAAATTAATTAATGAAAGTGAAGAAAAATTAAAAGACATATTTAAACAAATAGACGATTTATCTTATCTTAATAGCAAAAAAGTATTAGATGCTTTTCACGAATTTAAAGTAAGTGAAATACATTTTAACTCCACAACTGGGTATGGTTATGGAGATTTAGGTAGAGATGTAATAGAAAAAGTCTTCGCCCGTGTCTTAGGTGCAGAAGATGCCTTAGTTAGAAGTCAGTTTATATCTGCTTCCCACGCTCTTACTGTTGCTTTATTCGCACTAC
>CANRGI010000098.1 GCA_947630095.1 uncultured Bacilli bacterium | reverse complement strand
ACCACCTTCAGATAAAAGAATGGGTGCAAACCCAATAGCAAACGGAGGCTTACTTCTAAAAGAAATAAAAACACCAGATTTAATGGACTATGAAGTTAAATTTAAAAATCGTGGTTCTAATGAAATAGAAGATACAAGAGAGTTAGGTAAATATATAAGAGATGTAATAAGATTAAATGAACCTAATAAAAACTATAGAATTTTTGGCCCAGACGAAGCACTTTCTAATAGACTTAATCATATATTTGAAGCGACAAAAAAGAAATGGGGAACTAAAATAATTAAAACAGACGATTTACTAGCAAGAGATGGCAGAGTCATAGATGGCATTTTAAGTGAACACGCTTGTGAAGGTATGCTAGAAGGTTATATCTTAACAGGTAGACACGGTTTCATACATAGTTATGAAGCATTTATAAGGATAATTGACTCTATGGCAAGTCAACACGCTAAATGGTTAAAAGTTACAAAAGAACTCCCTTGGAGAAAAGAAATAAGTTCATTAAATTTCTTACTTTCTTCCCACGTATGGCAACAAGACCATAATGGATACACACATCAAGACCCAGGTTTTATTAATCATATAATAACTAAAAAATCTGACATAGTAAGAGTATATTTACCATTTGACGCTAATACACTTATTTCAACATTTGACCATATCACAAAAACTAAAAATTATATTAACGTAGTAATTGCATCTAAACTCCCTCGCCCTACATTTTTAACTATGGAAGAAGCAATAGACCATTGTACTAAAGGCCTAGGCGTATTAAAGTGGGCTTCTACAGATAATGGTAGAGTACCAGATGTAGTTCTTGCCTGTGCAGGAGATACCCCAACCATAGAAGTCCTCGCGGCATCAAGTATTTTAAAAGAATACTGACCTAATTTAAAAGTAAGAGTAGTAAATGTAGTTGATTTAATGAAATTAGAAGCACGTCACCCTCACGGGTTATCAGATAAAGATTATGATAAAATATTTACTAAAAATAAACCGATTATATTTGCCTTCCACGGCTACCCAAATGTAATACACGAATTAACTTACACAAGAGAAAATAGAGATTTGCACGTTCGTGGATATATAGAAGAAGGAACAATAACAACTCCATTTGATATGAGAGTTCAAAATAAAATAGATAGATACCATTTAGTATTAGATGTCCTAAACTATGTACCTAAATTAAAAAATGAAACAAAACTAAAAGAATATTGTAATAAAATGTTAGAAAAACATCATAAATATATTAGAGAAAATGGTAAAGAGATAAAAGAAGTATCTTCTTGGAAATGGAAGAACTAACCTTTATCTCTTTTTAATTAGATAGGAAGTAAGTGTGTAGAACTAAAAGTTCCCTAATTAAACTTAAAAGTAGTTTAAAAAATTTCAAAAAAATGTTATATTTAAATAAACAATTGGAGGAAGTTTTATGGAAGAAAAAAATACTAAAAATAATACGTTAATTTCTTTAAAGAATTTAAGTAAATCATATTATAAAGGAAGTAAAGAAATAAAAGTATTAAATAATATTAATTTAGATTTTGAACCAGGCAAATTTTACTTAATAGTAGGCCACAGTGGAAGTGGCAAATCAACTTTATTAAAAATAATGGGATTAATTGATAAACCTACAAATGGAGAAATATTTATAAATAATAATAATGTAAATAATTTAAGTGATAGAAAGTTAGCAAAATTTAGAAATAATGAAATAGGCTTTGTATTTCAAGATTATTTTTTAGATAAACTTTTAACAGCATATGAAAATGTTACAGTTCCTATGATTATAAATAAAGAATATAAAAAAAGAAAAATAGTTAAAAAACGAGCACTTGAATTATTAGATTTCGTAGGTTTAAAAGATAGAATAAAACACTTTCCTAAAGAATTATCAGGAGGAGAAGAGCAAAGAGTTGCTATCGCAAGAGCATTAGCAAATGACCCTAGTATTATTTTAGCAGACGAACCAACAGGAAATTTAGATGTTGAAAGTGAAAAATTTATATTTGAAAAATTAAAAGAAATGAGTAAAAACGGAAAATGTATAATTATGGTTAGTCATAGTAAAGATGCAATAAATTATGCTGATAAAGTTTTAGAAGTAAAGGACGGAGTCATATTATGAGTAGTTTAAAAATAACAATAAAAAAGTTCTTTCGTAATAAACTTAATTATTTAATATTAATTTTAATAGGTATATGCTGTGCATTTTCCATTATTGTAAATTCACTAACTTATTCTACTAAAGAGTACTATAAAGACAATGTCTTAAACTGGGCTGATTATAGGATATTCTCTATTTTACACCCAGAAAATAGAGAAAAATTAATAAATAAATTAAATTCTATGGAAGAAGTTATAGGTGTATTTGACGAATACGGATACTATACTGCTTGGTATATGCCAGATATAGAAGAGCATTTTGAAGGAAAAGAAATAACAGTGAGAATAAGTGGAGTAGCAGGTGAAATACCAGCAGTTAAAGGAGAAAACTTACCAGCAACTGACGAAGATGTAATGATATGTCCAATAACTTATAGACCATTAGAAAATTTACTTGTAGAAAATACAAAATTAGAATTTGACTTAACACCATTTATAGGTAAAGAAATGACTATAGTTCCACTAGAATCGAGATCACCAGGTAAAGACGATATATATAAAGAATTTAAAATAAAACTAGTTGGACTTTATGATAATGATAGATTAAATAATTTCTATCATGATTGTTATACTAATTACAATACTTTAGCAAAGATTAGAAAACAAGTTACAACTATTAAAAATAATTCACATATTTATTTCCAAATAGACGATAAAATAAATGAAGAAAAAGTAATATCAGAATTAAAAAAATCTGGTTACTTTGCACACTCAGTAATGGATATAGATTATGTATTAGCAGTTGACTCATTTGATACATTAGAATATATTGGTAAAGGGTTATTCATAATTTCAATGTTAATAGTTTTATGCTTATTTAGTTATAATTTGTTTAGAAATAAAAAAATAATAAAATTAAATAAAATATTAGGCTATTCTAATATAAGGTTACTATTTAATTCTATTATAGAAACAATTTTATTATTTATAAATAGTTGTATATCACTAATTATCTTTTTACTAGTAGGTATTCACGTTTTTAAAAACTATTTACCAGACCATTACCCATCATTTAAACAAATAAATTTAATAATTTCTCCATTAGAATTTAAAAAAGTATTTATAGTATTAATCTTCATTATAGCATTTATATTTATAATAAATATTATATCTTTATTACTAGGTAAATCAAATAGAAAAAATATTATCTAGGAGGAATAATTCAATGTATAATTTTAAAAAAATTTTTCGTAAAAAAATTAATTGGATATTATTAATAATATATTTTAGTTTATTTTTAAGTTTAATTATTCTCTTTAAATATATTTTTATTATTAAAAAAGAAGTTAATAGTAATATCTATGATAAAGTAAGAAATAGAGAACTTATAGTATTTAATAATGTGGAAAACTTAACTAATAAACTAGATAAAATAGATAATATTAAATATGTTTATAAAGATTATCAGTCATTAAAAGTCTACAATAATATGATAGGAGAAAATATAATAAAACCATACCTTAAAAATGATATGCCTACTTTATTAATAGGAAGTTACCCAATTAACAATAATGAAATATTGCTCCCTGAAACTGCTTTTGTTAATGGTAAAGACTTAAATTTTATAGAATATTTAAATAAAGAACTTACATTTACTTTAAATGATAATTTAGAAATAACATTTTTAGTAACAGGCATATATAAAAATAGCAAAGAAACAGGAATATATTATAATTTAAAAAATTTAGATTATCTTTTATCAAAAACCCCTAAGTCTATTACTAATTATACTAGAGTACTTGTAGACCATTATAAAAATGTAGATAAAGTAATAAACAAAATAGGTAACAGTGCAAGATTATACGATCCTAATGGAATAGAAGAAATAAATGCTTATAAATATTTAATTAAATTATTAATATTTTTGATAGTATTAACTTGTTTAATTTTAACTGTTATATTATTTATAACATCTACTATAATTTATTATGAAAATAAAAAAGAAAGATTTATGCTTTATGCTTTAGGTTATACTAACTATAATATATGTTTTAATTTTATAGATTATTTTCTTAAAATTCTTTTAGTAAGTTTTATATTATCATTTATTACTTATATTATTTCTATGATTTTATGTAATAAATTTGTAGTAACTGACAACACAGTTTTAAATAGTTTATTTAAAATAGATAACAATTATTTATTTCTAATTCCAATTATCATAATAGTATTAGTAATATTAAGTATTTTATATATAATTACAATGTTTAGAATTAAATTAAATTCAAAAAAAGGTATCGAAATATAATAAATCGATTACCTTTTTTCTTAATACTCTGGATATAACTCTTTATAATATTTTTCTAAACTTCCAAAAAAAGTTTTAACATAATAAGATTTCTCTTTTATTGAATACTTACTATTATCATTATTAAATATATGTACTCTTAAATAGTTTTTATCCGCACTTACATTAAATATATTCATAGATGCTATTAAATCGTCTTCACTATCATATAAATGCAAATATAAGTTAGACCCTTCCCAAGTCACATCTCCAAGCACTTCTTTACAAGTATCAATAGTTTTAAGAATATCATTAATTTCATTTATATCATTTATTAAAATTTTATGTCCTGTATATGAGTCTTCTATATACATATATGATGTTTTTCTTATACTTTCTATTTCACTTTCACTTATACTCTCTCCCATATAATCTTCTATATTATATTCTACTACTTCTTTTTTCTTACACCCACTCAAAGTAAAAACCAAAGTAATGATAACTAAACTAAATAATAATTTTTTCATAACTTACCCCTTTCTAAAACCATTATAACATACGGCAGACGTTGTCCGCAACTTAACAAACTCAAAAAAATAAGCAAACCTCTTGAAATAGTTTGCTAAAACAGT
>CANRGI010000097.1 GCA_947630095.1 uncultured Bacilli bacterium | reverse complement strand
CTAAAGAAGACCCATCATTTAGGGCTTCAACTGATCATGAAACAGGTCAAACAATCATCGCAGGTATGGGTGAGTTACACCTAGAAGTATTAGTAGATAGAATGAGAAGAGAATTCGATGTAGAAGCTAATACTGGTAAACCACAAGTAGCGTACCGTGAGACTTTAACTCAAACTGCTGAGTGTGAAGGAAAGTATATTAAGCAATCAGGTGGACGTGGACAATATGGTCACGTTTGGGTAAAATTTGAACCTAATAAAGATAAAGGTTATGAATTCGTTGATGAAATCGTTGGTGGAGTTGTACCTAAAGAATATATAGGTGTAGTTGATAAAGGACTTCAAGAAGCTTTAGAAGGTGGAGTACTTGCAGGATATCCTATGATAGATGTAAAATGTACATTATTTGATGGGTCATATCATGATGTAGACTCTAACGAAATGGCATTTAAGATTGCTGCTTCTATGGCTTTAAAGGAAGCAAAGAACAAGTGTAAACCTGTTTTACTTGAACCTATTATGAAAGTTGATGTAGTAGTTCCTGAAGAATTTATGGGAACTGTTATGGGAGACTTAACAAGTAGGAGAGGTAGACCTCTAGGAAATGAGTCAAGAGGAAAAGATTTACAAATATCTGCTATGGTACCACTTGCAGAAATGTTTGGATATATGACAGTTCTTCGTTCTAATACTCAAGGAAGAGGAACATATCAAATGATATTTGATCATTATGAAGAAGTACCTAGAAATATTGCAGATGAAATTATTAAAAAGAATAGTATTCAATAAATTTTGTTTAAAAAAGTCATAAAATACTTGCAAAAAGCGTAAGTATTAGATAAAATTAATATATGTAGAAAGAAGGAGGAATTAAAAATGGCAAGAGCAAAATTTGATCGTTCAAAACCACATGTTAACATTGGTACAATTGGACACGTAGACCACGGTAAAACAACTTTAACTGCGGCTATTACAAAATTATATGGAGAATATGTATCTTATGAAAATATAGATAAAGCTCCAGAAGAAAGGGAAAGAGGAATTACTATCAACACAGCTCACGTTGAGTATGAGACTGAAAATAGACACTATGCTCACGTTGACTGTCCAGGACACGCTGACTATGTTAAAAATATGATAACTGGTGCTGCTCAAATGGATGGTGCTATACTAGTTGTTAGTGCTACAGATGGACCTATGCCTCAAACAAGAGAACATATTCTATTATCAAGACAAGTTGGTGTACCTAAAATGGTTGTATTCATCAATAAGTGTGATATGGTTGACGACCCTGAATTACTTGATTTAGTAGAAATGGAAGTAAGAGAGTTATTAACTGAATATGGATTTGATGGAGACAATACTCCAGTAATTAGAGGTTCTGCTCTTAAAGCACTTGAGGGTGATGCAGAATATGAGAAATCTATTAGAGATCTTATGGCTGCTGTTGACGAATGGATAGAGACTCCTCAAAGAGATACTGACAAACCTTTCTTAATGAGTATTGAAGACGTATTTACTATCACAGGACGTGGAACTGTTGTTACAGGACGTGTTGAAAGAGGTAAATTAAATCTTAATGAAGAAGTTGAAATTGTTGGTATTAAGGAAACAAGAAAAACAGTTGTAACTGGTATCGAAATGTTCAGAAAGTCACTTGACTATGCTGAAGCAGGAGATAATGCTGGTGTATTACTTCGTGGTATTAACCGTGAAGACGTAGAAAGAGGACAAGTACTTGCTAAACCAGGTAGTGTTCATCCTCATAAAAAGTTCAAAGCAGAAGTTTATGTTCTATCTAAAGAAGAAGGTGGAAGACATACTCCATTCTTCAGTAACTATAGACCACAATTCTACTTCAGAACAACTGATGTTACTGGTGTAATTGAATTACCAGCAGGTGTTGAAATGGTAATGCCAGGTGATAATGTTACTATGACAGTTGAATTAATCAGTAGTATTGCTATCGAAAACGGAACTCAATTCAGTATCCGTGAAGGTGGACGTACTGTTGGTGCTGGTGTAGTATCAGAAATCATTGAATAATTTAATTATTAAAACCCTTCGGGGTTTTTCTTTTGGTTAAAAAATGATATAATGAATTTATTAATAAGAGGTAAAAGTATGAAGAAAAGAAATTATGATAAATATACTATGATAAGTGTACCTATATTTATGATATTACTAATAATAGTTATTTATATTTTAGAAGAGAAAGTGTTTATTTGGAATAATGTTATTAATATTATTTATAATTCTTTATTTGTACTTTTAATTATTAGTTTAATTATTTTAGCCTTAACTTCACTTCATATGGCATTTAAAAATAAATATTTACTTAAATATAAATTAGAATATGATAATTTTAAAGATTTATATAAAACTTTAAAAACTAAATTAATAGAAGATGGATATGAGGTAAAAGAAAAAGATAATATATATATTTTTAACAAAAAAATAAAAAAGAAATTATATCTTATAATACTATGTGATACTAAAGCATTATGTAATATAGATTTAACAAATATAGATAATATATTAAAAGAATATAAAAATAAAAAAATAGAAATATGTAAAATATATTCAGTTAATGATATAAATTATGAAATATATAATAAAGAAATTATAAGGAAGGAAAAGAATATTTTTCAAATAGGGATAAGTTTTAATCAAGAAGATAAACATATAATGATTAAAAATAAAGAAAGTTTTTACTTTAAAGATTATATATTAGATATATTAAAAGTAAATATAAATAAACCTTATGATAGAATTAAAACTATTAATGTTATAGGAAAATTTATATTATGTGCTTTAATTTTTTATACTTTTACTTTGATACCTTTAATAATAATACATATAAATGATAATACAAAATATGATAAACCTATCTATTATTTAATAAAAAACTCTGATATATTAAAATCTAATTATGGTAACTTTAAAATAAGTAGTGGAGTATATAGAAATGTTTATGAAGATAAAATAGGAAAGTATCAATATTTTGTTATAAAAGGAGATAAAAAACAGGATAAAATAAAAATTTATTATAATTGGGAATATTCTTATTATATTTATGCTTATCAAATTAAAGATAATATTGTTTATGAAAATGATAATATTAAGTGGAATAAAGAAAGTTTAATAGAAGAAACTGATTATTATAAAGTTTATAAACCTAATCGATTTATTTCTTCCTATGTAGTGTTTATAAATAATAGAAAAGATAAAAATATTGCTTATTTATCTTTTAATGAAGAACCTTTATTATTAATGGATAATGACTATATTTATATTACTGGATATAGGGGTGAATATTCTACTTCAGTAAAGAAATGTTTTGAATTTGATAAAGAAAAAGAAGTATTAAAAGAGATAAATTGTAAATAAAATATAAAATTTAATTGTTATTTTATCATAAAATGATATAATTATAATAGGAAGTAGGAGGATAAAAATGAAAAAGATAAAAAATATAGTTATTATGCTTCTTGGAATTGCCCTTATTAGTGGGTGTGCACTTAAATATGATGGCAAAGTAAATATAACAGAAGATGGCGTAGTAACACTTGAAGCATATGCTGGGTTTGATAAAGAACTTATAACAGCACTTATGTCTTTTCAAAATATGGACTTAGAAAGTGAAGAAGAAGTAGAAAGTGAAGAACCAACTGATGCTGAAATAAAAGAATTTATGGAGAAAGAGTTTAAAGACGAAAATGGACAAGAGGGAGAAGTTACTATTGATGGAGACTTTTATGGCTATAAAATGAGTAAAACTTATGCTAATATTGACGATATTTCAACTAGTGAAGATGTAGTATTTGAATTATACGATAACGAAGACGATAGTAGCGAAAAAAGGTATATGTTTAAAAAAGAAGATGGAACATATTATGGTAATTTCGTATTTGATGCGAGTGACGAAGAAGGAAGCAATAGTTCTTCTTTACAAATGATAGACTCTGATATGACATTTACTGTTACCTTACCTTTAGCGTCTATAAATGATAATGCAGATAGTAAAAGTAATGACGGAAAGACTTTAACTTGGAATTTAGATGCAGCAGAAAAAAAGAATATTACATTTTCGTTTAGATTAAAGGAAGATAAAGGGTTATTATTTACTAGTAATTTAGATATAAGAACAATAATGAAATATGGAGGTTTTGCTTTAATTTCTATAGTAATAATTGTAATAATAATATTATTTGCTAAAAAGACACCTAAAGTTAAAAAGGCAGAACCTATTACTCAAACAATACCGTCTGCACCACCTAGTAGTGTAACTGCAAATGTTGATGCAAATGCTAATGTAGATTTATTAGGAAATGGAGTACTTATGACAAATCCTAATGTTAATACAACAGACCCGATGTTAGTAAACCCAAGTACAGGTATGGCTATTCCTAACAAATAATAGTGGTACACCTATGTTTATACCTGAGGAACCACCAATTGTACCACCTGCACCAGCAGAACAACCTATGGAAACACCTGTAATTAATACACAAAATACTTTGGTAAATGTTCCAAATGTGAGTGAGAATAATAATATGCAAGAGGCTAGAGTTGTACCTGATGTAAATGCTAATAATAATTTAGGACAAGAAAATGCAGAGCAAAGTTTTGAAGTACCACCTGTTGTAGATAATAGTGGAGAGCAAGTTCAAAATGTAGATGGTATGCCTAGTGAAAACGTTAATACTGAAACACCTATTCAAGACGTAGAACCTATTGAACCAGTAGCACCACTTGAACCAATAAGTGTAGATAATAATATGGAAACTCCAGTAGTTCCAAGTGAACCTGTTAGTATGGAGACACCAGCAGAAAGTGTACAACCTATAGAAGCAGTTCCAACAGAAGTGTCACCAGTTGAACCTATAAATAATGTAGATATGACAGTAGAAAATAATTTAGGACAAGAAAATATGGAGCAAAGTTTTGAAGTACCGCCTGTTATGGACAATAGTGTAGACCAAGTTCAAAATGTAGATGGTATGCCTAGTGAACCTGTAAATATGGAAGCACCTATTCAAGACGTAC
>CANRGI010000096.1 GCA_947630095.1 uncultured Bacilli bacterium | reverse complement strand
TCATATTCTCTTATCTCTCCTATTCTTATCTATACTTTTATTCTATCACTTATACTTACTTATAGTCAATTATTTTTATACTATTAAATAAAGTTGGGCATTAAATACTTACCCAACTTCATTTGTTTATCTATTTAGTTTGTACTTTTAGTTTAGTATAGAAAGTCTTATTCTTATCAACACTTTGGTCTGTATTAGTTTCTCTAAATTCAAAAGTCAACTCAAATGTATCAGTTTGTCCTGGTTGTATTGTTACACTAGATACTAGAGGACTACCATTACCATCAGCATAAGGAACTCTACTATTAGATATATCAACTACTGTTTGTCCATTTCTTGTTAAACCATAATAAAGGTTATTTGTAGTAGTAAAATCATTAATAATCTCAGTCCATACAACTTCATAAGTTAATGGTTGATTTCCTTCATTAGTAACTGTAAAATGCTTTTTACCAACCCAACCTGGTCTAATAACAGCATCTAATTGGTCTTCGTCTAAGAACCTTAATATATAAGTTTCATTACCAGTATGAATATTAACATCTCCGTTATTATCATTACCTTCTACTTGACCACTTCCAGAGTCTGCTGTACCGTCTCCATTTGTATCACAGTTAGCATCACATACTCCGTCGCCATTTTTATCAATATTTAAGTCAGGCTTTCCGTCTCCGTTGGTATCTACATTTGTATCAGGTTTTCCATCTCCATTTGTATCACAATTAACGTCACACTTACCATCTCCATCAGTATCTTTATTCAATTGATTATCATCAGGATATCCATTACCATCAACATCAACATTAGTATCAGGCCATTCATCTCCATTAGTATCACAATTTAAATCGCATTTACCGTCTCCATTAGTATCTTGATTAGTTAAATTTTTATCTGCTTTACCATCTCCATCTGTATCTACATTAACGTCAGGGTTTCCATCTTTATCTACATCTAAGTTAGTATCTGGATTTCCATCACCATTAGTATCACAATTAACGTCACATTTGCCGTCACCATTTTTATCTACATTATAGTCTGGGATTCCATCACCATTTGTATCACAATTAACATCACACTTTCCGTCTCCATCAGTGTCTTGATTACTTAAATTCTTATCTGGTTTTCCATCTCCATTAGTATCTACGTTAGTGTCTGGTTTTCCATCTCCATCAGTATCTACATTAAGATCAGGTTTGCCATCTCCGTTAGTATCACAGTTAACGTCACATTTACCATCACCATTTGTATCTAAGTTAGTATCTGGTTTACCATCTCCATCTACATCGATATTAGTGTCTGGTTTTCCATCTCCATTTGTATCACAATTTAAATCGCATTTACCATCTCCATTAGTATCTTGATTACTTAAGTTTTTATCAGGATTTCCATCACCATTTGTATCTACATCAACATCTGGTTTTCCATCTCCATCTACATCTTTATTTGTATCAATCTTACCATCTTTATCATTATCACAATTCAAATCACAAGTACCATTACCATTTTTATCTACATTTGTATCAGGCATGCCGTCTCCATCTGTATCACAGTTCTTATCGCATTTGCCATCACCATTTGTATCTTGATTTGATTTATTAGTGTCTGGTTTTCCATCTCCGTCTTTATCTACATCAACATCTGGCTTTCCATCTTTATCTACATCTTTATTAGTATCTGGTTTTCCATCTCCGTTAGTATCACAGTTTAAGTCACACTTTCCATTACCATCTTTATCTACATTAAGGTCAGGCCATTCATCACCATCTGTATCACAATTTACATCGCACTTTCCATCACCATTTGTATCTTGATTAGTTTTATTCTTATCTGCTTTACCATCTTTATTAGTATCTACATTAACATCTGGTTTTCCATCTCCATCTATATCTAAGTTAGTATCAGGGTTTCCATTTCTATTAGTATCACAATTTAAGTCACATACCCCATCACCATCTTTATCTACATTGATATCAGGGTTAGTATCTTTTCCAAAATCTTTATTATATTCACCATTGTCAGTATCATTTCCGTAAGATGTATTAGTATCCGCTTTTCCATCACCATCAGTATCACAGTTAACATCACACTTTCCGTCACCGTCTTTATCTACATTAAGATCAGGTTTACCATCTCCATTAGTATCACAATTCAAGTCACACTTTCCGTCTCCATCTGTATCTATATTAGTATCAGGTACTCCATCTCCATCAGTATCTAAATTTGTATCAGGATATCCATCTTTATTTGTATCACAGTTTATATCGCACTTTCCGTCTTTATCAGCATCTTGATTTAGTACATTATCATCAGGTCTTCCATCTCCGTCAACATCTACATTGGTATCAGGCCACTCATCACCATCTGTATCACAGTTTAAGTCACACTTTCCGTCTCCATTTTTATCTTGATTAGTTAAGTTCTTATCTGCTTTTCCGTCTCCGTTAGTGTCTACATTAACATCTGGTTTTCCATCTTTATCTACATCTAAGTTAGTATCTGGGTTTCCGTTTTTATTTGTATCACAGTTTAAGTCGCATACCCCATCACCATTATTATCTACATTATAATCAGGTATTCCGTCTCCATTTGTATCACAGTTAACGTCACACTTGCCATCTCCGTCAGTATCTTGATTAGATTTATTTTTATCAGGATTCCCGTCTCCATTTGTATCAACATCAACATCTGGTTTTCCATCTTTATTAGTATCTAAATTAGTATCTGGTTTTCCATCACCATCTATATCTACATTAGTATCTGGGTATCCATCTCCATTAACATCACAGTTAATATCGCATTTACCATCTCCATCTGTATCTTGATTAGTTAAATTTCTATCTGGTTTTCCATCTTTGTTAAGGTCTTTATTAACATCTGGTTTTCCGTCTCCATTAACATCTATATCAGTATCAACCTTACCATCGCCATCTATATCACAATTTAAATCGCATTTGCCATTTCCTGTAATATCTACATTAGTATCAGGCATTCCATCACCATCTGTATCACAGTTCTTATCGCATTTACCATCTCCGTCAGTATCTTGATTAGATTTATTTTTATCAGGTTTTCCATCTCCATCTTTATCTATATCAACATCTGGTTTTCCATCTTTATTTACATCTTTATTAGTATCTGGTTTTCCGTCTCCATTTGTATCACAATTTAAGTCACATTCTCCATTACCATTTTTATCTACATTAACATCAGGCCATCCATCTCCATCTGTATCACAGTTAACATCACACTTTCCGTCCCCATCAGTATCTTGATTAGTTTTATTTTTATCTGGTTTTCCATCTCCATTTTTATCTACGTTAACATCAGGTTTTCCATCTCCGTCTATATCTAAGTTAGTATCTGGTTTTCCATCTCTATTAGTGTCACAATTTAAGTCACACTTTCCGTCTCCATCTTTATCTACATTAAGATTAGGATTAGTTTCCCTTCCATAATCTTTATTATAGTCTCCATCACTACTTTCAGGATTATTTGTTATATTTTTATCTGGTTTTCCGTCTCCATTTGTATCACAGTTTACATCACATTTTCCATTACCTGTTTTATCTACATTAAGGTCAGGCTTTCTATCCCCATCAGTATCGCAATTTAAGTCACACTTTCCGTCTCCATTAGTATCTAAATTAACTTCAGGAATACCATCTCCATCAAAATCTAAATTAGTATCAGGGTATCCATCTTTATCTGTATCACAGTTTACATCACATTTTCCGTCCCCATCTACATCTTGATTACTTAAATTCTTATCTGGTTTTCCATCTCCATCTGTATCTATATCAAAGAAAGGTGTTAAATTATTTTTATACCCCTTATTAATATCAGGTTTCCCATCCCCATTAGTATCACAGTTTACATCACACTTTCCATCACCATCTGTATCTACATTAAGGTCAGGCCATCCATCTCCATCTGTATCTATATTAATACTTCTACCACCTTTAAAATAACTTACCACTGACCAAGTCGCAAGAGAAGCAGCAGCCAAAAATATCAATAATGCTATTAATAATAGTATTAATTTTTTTCTTTTATCTTTTTTACTTTCAGAGTCTACTAAATATAAACCCTCTTCCTCAATTATCTTTTGTTCTTCACTATTTAAATTATTCATAGAACCCACTCCTATTATCTAATATAAATGATATCACAATAACTAATTTAAAGCAAATAAAATTGATACTTTAATTAAAAAAAATATAAAGTAAAAGTAAAAAATTAAAACTATAAATAATAATTAATAGATAAAAAATAAGCACAAACCATTTATTTATGCTTACTTTTTATATCTTTAGGTAAAAATTCATTAATAAATGGTTCTAACATAGGTTTTACTTCTTCAAATATTTTTTCCATATCTAAACTTTTTATAAAACCCTCACAAGAATACCCTTTTTGATAAATTCTATTACCTTTCTTAAATAAATTTTGCATCTTTTGAACCCCATTTTTACCATTAATTCTATCTATTTGTTTTATTTTCAAAAACTGACATATTCCTTTTATATCTATTAAAAATATATCTTCTATACATTTCTTAGCCTTTATATGAATAACCTTAGATGCACCTAATTTATTTAATGCATTTGAAACATTTTCCCAGTCCACTGGTGGATTAATAGAACAGTCAAAAACATCGGTATCATAACACAAAAACACAATAATTTCATAATCTTTATATTTAGGAATTATTTCATATTCAAATTTTTTTAATAATTTCTTATCAAATTTAGTAATACCTTTAAGACAAGTCTTTATAATTTTATCAGCATTAAATTTATCTATTTTATATTTTTCTTTTATTTTAATAAGTAAAGCATCATAATATTCAATTTCTGTTTCTCCTTCACTATATATAATAATACATCTCTTACTCATTTACTACTCCACATATTTTGCCATTATTTCTAAATCTTCTTTATTACCGCTCATAAGATCAAATAAATAATCTCCAATAAGCATATCCATATTTCTAGCATCATTTAATAATTTATCACTAGATTTATCTTTTATCCTAGAAAACATAGCAATACCATCTTCATTAGGTAACCCTATATATATATTTTTAGGTTTTAAATAATTTACTAAATATGGAGAATGACTTGTAATAATAATTCTTGTATTTTGTGTA
>CANRGI010000095.1 GCA_947630095.1 uncultured Bacilli bacterium | reverse complement strand
AATACAAAAGATAATGCTGAAGATTATTATTATTTAGTAGTAAAATATCCTAATAAAGCAGGACAAGAAAAAACAGACTTACTAAAAACAATTAATTTCACTTTAGGTGTAGCTGAAGGTGTTAAAGTTGATGTTGTTCCTGCAACATAACAAAAAAATATTAAGTAAAGGAGGAAAATATTATGGGAGAAAATAGAGGACAAACTATATTTCTATCAGTGATAGGAATAGCAACACTTTTAGTCGCTATTATAGGTGCTACATTTGCGTATTTCACTACACAAGTTGATAGTTCTAGTGTTGCTGGTGGTAGTACAAGTGGACAAACTGCTAAAATAAGTGGTACTACTTTGACTTTTGAAAAAAATACTGGACAAACAATTTCATATTTACAATATCCTGGTGGACTTGCAGTATTTGGAACAAAGGCTAATTTTAAGGAAGACGATACTTCAGATGCTAACACTTATGTAGCAACATTTGATTTAGAAATTGATTATGCTAATCCAACTGGAACAGATTTACATTATACATTGTATATGGTAGAAGATGCTCCAGAAGATGCAGATTTAGACCCTAAATGTAAATTAAAAACTTTAGTTGATGGTACAAATACATATTTATGGTTTGCTGACCAAAATGATGATGGAAGTGATAAAACAACTGAGTGCACATTTGGTGCAGAAGCACTTGCTGCATTCAGTGTGGATAAAACTGTTGCAAGTGGTACATTAAAGAAAAATACACCAAGTGGTAAAATCACTGCTGCTACTGAATTAGGTGCACAAAGTGGAAATGAAATAGAAAGTGGCGATAGTGGAGAAACTAACCCATTAAAAGGTAGACAATTAGATACTTCTAGTAATGGTGTTGGTACTAAATATTATTATTTAGTTATCGATTATCCTAATTTAGAAAGTGACCAAGCAACAACTGATGCTACTGGATTAGAAATATCTGCAACTTTAAAAGTTGACGAAAGTACTGTAAAAGTTGACCAAGGTACAGTTTCTGCTAGACCTGGCGCTGGTGCATAATGTTTAAAAATTCAATGCACATTTTAATTAAATAAATTCAACACACAATTTAATTAAAATAGAAATGAAGATAGTTAGTTATCTTCTTTTTTTAGGTTAAATGATAATAAATAGTAGAAATAATAAAATGTTAGAAATTTTTGAATTATAGTTGTTTTTTGTTTATAAAAATGGTATTATAGATATAGTGATAATATATGAATAAAGTAATGGATAAAATTTTAAATAATGATAAGTCTATATATTTGGTTATTGCTATTTCTCTGCTTGTTTTTTTGGCAGTTGCTTTTAGCGCTTCTTATGCTTTTTATGCTATGCAAGTATTAGGTAATGAAGATAGTAATGGTATAACTTTACGTAGTCCTGATGTTGCTATTATATATGAAAATAATCAAAATATTATATTAGATAGAATACAACCTGGATATACTGGGGAAATGAATTTCTCTATTAGTAATGTAAGTGATGTAGAGGGTGACTGGGGGGCTTATAAGATAGTATGGCAAATTAGTACTAATAATATATCAAGTAATGATTTTGTTTATTCTTTAAGTAGTAGAAGTATTAAAGATGGTAAGGAAGTGCCTAGTAGTAAAACTAATAAAGTAGTTAGTATTCCAGATAATTTGAGGATACCTAGTATAAGTAGTACTATTGGAGAGGGTATAATAGATGCAGGGATTACTCAC
Source organism: uncultured Bacilli bacterium (assembly GCA_947630095.1). Taxonomy (GTDB): domain Bacteria; phylum Bacillota_I; class Bacilli_A; order RF39; family UBA660; genus MGBC139354. The sequence goes on along the minus strand of CANRGI010000095.1, from coordinate 3,455 downwards.
GAATATACTTTAACTATTAAATTTATTGATACTAATGTACCTCAAGACGAATTACGAGATAAACAATTTGATGGGAAGATTATAGTAGAAGGTATGTAATTTGAAAGGAGTTTATTAAAGTGAACGAGAAAAGTTTTAAAGTGATGTTATCAATATTAACTATTGCTACTGTGATAGTAAGTGTTGTAGGTATTTCATTTGCGTATTATGTGACTACTGGGAGTGTTCTTGGAAGTGGGGGAAATTTGGTGACTTCTACTGCTAAGATAGGTAAGATAGATTTTGGAGAAGGGGGAGATAGTTTTAATGTTGATAATATAGCACCTGGGTGGAAGGAAGAGAAAGATATTACGATATCAAGTACTCCTTCTGATATAGGGCAATCTGTTAAAGTGATGCTTAGGTATACAAATGGAATGCCTGATTTGACTTTGAAGGTTGATAAGACTGATAGTATAGATGGTGCTAGTGTGAGTAGTTTTACGTTTGGAGTTTCTGAAGAAGAAACTGAGATAGAATTAATTAGTGTAACTTTTCCTAAGAGTAGTGAGAGTATAACTCATACATTTAAGTTGACTTTAGAATTACCTGAAAAGGACGAAAATCAAAATGCTAATCAAGGTAAGGTGTTTGATGGGACATTATATGCTAAGTATGATAGTGTTATAATAGAATAGAATTTATTTATAGAGAGATGTGCAGTACTGATTATATGAAGATATGATTAGTACTTTTTTGGTTCATAAACATTGAGGAGTGATAGTACTCCTTTTTTATCTCCTTTCTTGTCCTATTGACATCTCAAACTCAACTCCATTTTGGTGATATGCCAACATTTTTTTACTATTTTTTATTCCATTTTGGTGATTTGTGTGATATTATATTTATAGAAAGGGGAAAAATATAATGGATATAAATAAGTATATTGGAAGTAAAATAAGAGAATTTAGAGAAATAAAAAATTTAACTCAAGAAGATATTGCAAATTACTTAAAAACTACTGCACAAACTATTTCAAGATATGAAATTGGTGATAGAAAAACTAATCAAGAGATTTTATTTAAACTTGCAGAATATTTTAAAGTTTCTATTAATGACTTTTTTCCACCTTTAAATTTTGATAATGTTATACCTATAAATATAACAAATGATACTGTACAAATACCTGTGCTAGGAACTATTAAAGCAGGTATACCTATTGAAGCCCAACAAGATATATTAGAATATATAGAAATACCTAAAAAATGGACTAAAGGTGGAAGAAATTTTTATGGGCTTAAAATTAGTGGTGATAGTATGTTTCCTAAATATAGTGAAAAAGATATTGTTATATTTGAACAAACAAGTGACTACTCTATTGCTAATAATAAAGACTGTGCTGTTATGGTAAATGATTTTGATGCTACTTTTAAAAATGTAACTATAAGCGAAAATGGTATAACACTTGTACCATTAAATTTGAATAATCAAGATAACTACTTACCTACATTTTATAATAAAGAGCAAATAGAAAGTTTGCCTGTTAAAATCATTGGGATTGCTAGAGAAAAAAGAACAAGACTGTAAAGGAAGTGAAGTAAAATGTCAAATGAACAAATAATATATATTTCTTTAGATGATAGTGGAAAACTTAATAATAACGAAAAATATTTAGTGTATGCAGGCTTATTTTTTACTAACAAAAAAGAATTAGAAAAATTTAAAGCAATTTATAAAGTAATAAGAAATCAAATTGCTAAGAAAAAAATATACGAAAATATAGATGAACTTAAAGGTTATACTTTAGAAAATAAAGATAGGTTAAGACTTTTAAGATTTATTTACAAATATAGTTCTGCTGGATTAATAGTAGACAATTCTCAAATAACTAAACAAGATATTTTATTTAGTAAGGATGCTAGAGGAAGATACAGAGATTATGTTATAAAATCATTAATTAAAGATATTGTTATTCAACTAATAAATAATAAAAAAATAAACCCATATAAGCCGGTTGTATTAATAATAAATATGGATCAAGAAAGCGCTAAGACAAACGGAAGATACAGATTAGACGAAGGAATATATGAAGAATTGGTAAAAGGAATTATAAATTTTAACTATAGTTTTAAGACAACCCCAATATTATTTAGTTCTTTAGTAGTAAAAATATATACTCAAAATTCAAAAGACAGCATAATAATTCAAGCATCAGACATTATCGCAAATAACATATGGAGAACTATAATGAGTAAAAATAAAATAACAGGAATTGATATTATCAAATATTTTCCATAAAAAAAGTGGATTGCTCCACTTCCCAGTTTATGTGGTGTATATACATACACTTAGTCCGCAGACCAACATAAATCTGTCCACCAAGACAAAGCATAAAATGCTTCCGGTACAAATAATATATCAAAAAATATATCATTTGTCAATTCTAGTATATTCAATTTAAGCAAATTTATACATAAAATAACAAAAAAGATTTCAGTGAGTCCGTGACAATTTGTCACGAAATGTTAATGACATTGGTTCCTTAAGTGGAACAATTAAAAAAGTGCTAGTCAAATTTGATTAGTGCTTTTTTTATAAATAAATAAAAGTGAGTATATAGACAAAAGCAATTATTTTTGCTATAATGTATGTAATGTGATTTCGGTATATTTGGTATATCGAAGGGGAAGAAGGGCTTATGCTCTTTTTTTCGTTGTTTAACTAGTTTTGAATAGATTTTCATTTACAGGGAAGCAAATGTTTGGTATAATGAAGGTGGAAGTGAAAGGACGGTGTTGGTATGAAAGGTTTAACAATAGGAAAAAGTGATTTTAAAAAAATAATAGAAACTAATTGCTATTATGTAGATAAAACTAAAGTTATAGAAGAATTATTAAGTAATGAGGAAGAAGCAATACTTTTTACTAGACCTAGGAGATTTGGAAAGTCATTGTTAATATCAACGTTAGATAATTTTTTTGATGTTGATAAAAGGAAAGTAAATAAAAATTTATTTGATGGGTTATATATAAGTAAAAGTAAATACTTTGAACATTTTGGAAAGTATCCTGTGATTTATTTGGATTTTAAAAGTTTAGATGTTTCTAGTTTTGAATTATGTTATGGTTTGTTTATTGAAAAAATAAAAATATTATATAAAAGTAAAGACTATGTAATGGAAGTATTAGACGAAGGAGAAAGAAAAGATTTTATTAAAATAAAAGATGGGCTTGCAAATGAGTCACAATATATATTGAGTATAAAGAAATTAGCGATTTGGTTAGAGAGATATCATAAAGAAAAAGTAATAGTACTAGTAGACGAATATGATGTGCCTATACTAGGGGGATATATAAATGGATATTATGGTAAAATAATAGAATTAATTAAAGTGGTTTTAAGTGAAGTATTAAAAGATAGTACTATTCTTAAAATGGGAATACTTACTGGAGTACTTAGAGTAAGTAAAGAAAGTA
>CANRGI010000094.1 GCA_947630095.1 uncultured Bacilli bacterium | reverse complement strand
GAATAAAAGTTCTTATCTTCAGTTGCTATCATACCATTTTTAGCATAATCACTTATCTCGTCTAAACTAACCCACATACTATTAGTAGAATTTTCATAAAAAACTTGGTCATCTTTATCTAATAATACTATTCTATTAGATTTATGTATATCCATTTTGGGTGTAATGTAAGCGTAAAGATAAAAAAGAACTAATATTAATAATAAACTTACACATAAATACACTAAACATTTCCATAAAAAATACACTTTTTTCATTACTTTTCTCCTAATTATTAGTATTAAAAAAAATCAAAAAAATATAAGTAAAAAACACATATAATATGAACTATTTTAGAATATAATAAAAAAGATTAATAAAATTACTTGATTTATTTGAAAATATAAGTATAATTTTAGTGGATAAGGAGTGTGTTAATTATGAAGTTAAAATCATTAACAGAAGAAGAAATAGCAGTAATGTCATTTGACGATTTAGCCTATGCTATATTAAAGGAAAAAGGAACAAAAATGAAAATAGCAGATATTTTCAAAACAATATGTGAGTTACAAGACTTAACAGACGAAGAATACGAAACCCACATAGCAGAATTTTTTACTTTATTATCAACTGACAAAAGATTTATCTGTTTAGATAAAGGTTATTGGGACTTAAGAGAAAATCATACATCTAAAATTGAATTAGACTCTCTTGACGACGAAGACGAATTACTAGAAGACCAAGAAGAAATGGATAATGATATTATTGAAGAAGAAGACGATTTATATGACGATACTAGAGAAACAGACGACGACGATACAGACGACGATTTAAAAGATTTAGTAGTAATAGACGACGAAAATGACATTGACCTTTAGATAAATGATTATATGATTTATTAAAAGGAGGAAAATATGTTAGAAAGATTAAAAATAATAGAAGAAAGATATAACTTTTTAAATGAAGAATTAATGCGTCCTGAAGTTTATAACGATTTTAAAAAGATGACCAAATTATCTAAAGAAAAATCTTCTTTAGAAAATATAGTAAATATATCTAAAAAATATAATCAAGTACTAAGTGATTTAGAAACTGCAAAAGAGATGCTTCACGATGCTGAAATGTCAGACTTCGCACGTGAAGAAATAGAAAACTTAACAAAAGAAAAAGAAGAATTACAAAATGAGATTACTATATTACTTTTACCTAAAGACCCTAATGACGACAAAAACGTAATAATGGAAATAAGAGGTGCAGCAGGAGGCGACGAAGGCAATATCTTTGCAGGAGATTTATTTAAAATGTATTCTAAATATGCAGAACATCAAGGTTGGAAACTAGAAGTAACTTATGAAATGCCAGGAGAAAGTGGAGGTTATTCTTTAATTGAATTTATGCTTTCAGGAGATAATGTATATTCTAAACTAAAGTATGAAAGTGGTTCCCACAGGGTACAAAGAGTACCAGAAACAGAAACTCAAGGTAGAGTACATACTTCTACAGCAACCGTTTTAGTAATGCCAGAAGCAGAAGATGTAGAAGTTGAATTATTAGATAAAGACTTAAAAATAGATGTTTGTAGAAGCAGTGGCGCTGGAGGTCAAAGTGTAAATACCTCAGACTCAGCAGTAAGAGTTACCCATATTCCAACAGGCCTTATGGTATACTGCCAAGTAGAAAGAAGTCAAATTAAAAATAAAGAACGAGCACTTACTATATTAAAATCTCGTTTATATGATTTAAAAGTCCGTGAACAAGAAGAGTCTCTAGGCGCTACTAGAAAGACAAAAATAGGTACAGGCTCTCGTGCTGAAAAAATAAGAACTTATAACTACCCTCAAAATAGACTTACAGACCATAGAATAAACTATACAGTAATGCACTTAGATAAAATTATGGAAGGCGACTTAGAAGAAGTAATAGAAGCACTTATAACAGAAGACCAAAGATTAAAAATGGCAGTAAATAATGAATAATATCCCACCTAGAGAATTAAAAGAATTAAAAGAAGCAGGCAAATACACAAAAGAAAACATAATAAAACTTAATAATGACTACCCTATTCAATATTTAATTGGATACGTAGACTTTTATGGTTTAAAAATATTAGTAAATGAAAACGTTTTAATACCTAGATATGAAACTGAATACTTAATAGAAAAATTATTAAAATATATTAATAAATATAATTTTACTAACCCTAATATTTTAGATTTATGTACTGGAAGTGGTTGTATAGGCCTAACTTTAAAAAGTTTAATACCTAATTCTAATGTAACTATGTCTGATATAAGTAAAAGTGCTTTAGAAACTGCTAAATTAAATAGTGATAATCTTAATCTAAATGTTAAGTTAATAGAAAGTGATTTATTTGATAATATTACTGATAAATACGATATTATAGTCTCTAACCCACCTTATGTAAGTGAAGAAGAAATACTACCTAAAAATGTCTTATATGAGCCTAAAATAGCATTATATAGTGGAGCAAAAGGAATAAATCACATAGAAAGAATACTAAGTAATATTGATAATTATATTAATAAAAAATCAATAATTGCTTTTGAAATAAATGAAACTAGTGAAGTATTACTAACCCAAATACTTAATAAATATTTAAAAAATATTAAATATTCTTTTGAAAAAGACCTATGTAGTAAAACTAGATATTTATTTATTTTTAAAAATTGTGAATAAAAATATTAAAAAAACACCAACATTAATTAGAAAGGTTGGTATTTTTTATGAAAAAGTTACTAATTGTATTAAGTATTATATCTTTTATATTTATATTAACAAAATCAAATGAAGAATATGTAATAGTCCCTAATGAGTCTATTAGATTTAGAATAATCCCTGCATCTAATACTTTAGAAGATATTACTATGAAAGAAGAAGTTAAAAAAGAAATAAGTTCTTATATTGAAAATATAGAACTATCTTCTACTTCTCTATCTAATTCAAGAAAAGAAATAAAAAACTCTATTCCAGAAATAGAAAATAGAATACATAGTGTTTTTGATAATAATTCTTATAATAAAGATTTTAAAGTTAAATATGGTTTAAATTACTTCCCAGAAAAAATCTATAAAGGAGTAAAATACCCTAGTGGTAACTATGAGTCAATGGTAGTTGAAATAGGAGAAGCAAAAGGAGATAATTACTGGTGTGTCTTATTCCCTCCTCTTTGTATGATAGATGCAGAAGAAAGTGAAGAAAAAGAATATAGTTTCTTTATAAGTGAAATAATAAAAAAATATTTTAAATAGAATAATTTTCTAATTTGTCACTATAATTAAATAGGTGACATTTTTTGGAAATAATATCATTAATTTTAATTGGCTTATCTCTAAGCGTAGATGCTTTTACTTTATCTCTATCTTATGGTTTACTAAATGTATCTAAAAAAAGCATTATATCTTCTTCCCTATCCGTAGGCTTATTCCATTTTTTTATGCCTTTACTAGGTATATATGTAGGTAATCTAATTAATGGAATAATAAATGGTAATTATAAAGTAGTATTATTAATTGTACTAATAATTATATTGATAGAAATGATTAAATCTTTAAAAGAAGAAATAGAAGAAAAACCTTTAAATCTAATAAATATATTATTATTTTCTTTATTTGTTTCTTTTGACTCTTTTTCTATCGGAGTAGGTTTAAAATTTATAACAGATAAACTTTTACTAAGTAGTATTATTTTTTCTATTATTAGTTCTATTTCTACATTTTTAGGTTTTACTTTAGGAAAATATTTAAATAAAGTTTATGCTCATAAATCTAAAATCATAGGAATAATATTACTAATATTTACAATAATATATTTTTTATTGAAATAAGATTGACAAAACTAAAATTAAAAATTATATTTGTATTAGGAGGAACTTATGCCAAAATTAAAAATCGAAGGTGGACATAAATTAAGTGGAGATATATTAATAAGTGGTGCTAAAAACAGTGCAGTTGCCTTACTACCTGCATCTCTTTTATGTACTTCTAAAAGTAAAATAGTTAATTTGCCAAAAATAAGAGACATAGAATACCTCTTAAAAATTCTAAAAGTAGTGAATTGTGACTATAAAATAAAAGAAAATATTATTGAAGTATATACTACTAATCTAACTAATAACCCTATTCCTGAACATCTAAGTGAACAAATGAGAGCATCTTATTATTTTATGGGTACTCTCCTAGCGAGATTTAAACATATTGAAATATCTTTTCCAGGAGGTTGTAATATAGGTGCTAGACCAATAGATTTACATATAAAAGGTTTTGAAGCCCTAGGCGCTACTGTGACTATTATTAAAAATAAATACATAATAGATGCTAAAGAATTAAAAGGAACTACTATCCATCTTGATTTTCCAAGTGTAGGCGCTACTATTAACCTTATGTTAGCCTCATCCCTTGCTAAAGGTACTACTATAATAGAAAATGCTGCTTGTGAACCAGAAATAGGTAATGTAATAGATTATCTAATTAGTATGGGTTTAAATATTGAAGGAAAAAATACTAATAGAATAGTTATTAAAGGTGCATCTTCTTTAGATAATGGTTTTATAAGTGTATGTCCTGATAGAATAGAAGCATCTACTTATGTAATACTAGGTGCCTTAATAGGAAATAATTTAAAGATAAAAGGAATAAATACTGAATTTATTAAATCTCTATTAGATACCCTTAAAACCTGTGGAGTTAATTTTAAAGAATTAAGTAATGAAATAATAATTTCTAAATGTAATAATATAAAACCTATAGATATTAAAACAGAAGTATACCCAGGTTTCCCTACAGATACCCAACCTCCTTTTGTAACTTTACTTACACAAGCAAATGGCACTAGTATAATAACTGAAACTATTTATGAGTCCAGGTTCAAATTTGCTAGTTTATTAAATGAAATGGGTGCTAATACAGAAAGTAATGGTAATATTCTAAAAGTAACAGGCCCTACTAAACTATCTCCTAAAACTTTATATACTCCAGATTTAAGAGGAGGAGCCGCCTTAGTATTAGCCGCCTTAATCACTAAAGGCACTACTTATTTAGATAATATTAGTTTAATTTTAAGAGGTTATGAAGATATAGTAGAAAAATTAACAAAAGTAGGTGCTAAAATTTCAGTAATCGAGTAAAATATTACGAGGAATGATAAAATGAAAAAGAAAAAACTTGTAATATTTTTTCTTGCACTAATACCTATATATTT
>CANRGI010000093.1 GCA_947630095.1 uncultured Bacilli bacterium | reverse complement strand
AATTACCTAATCCGATACCTGAGAGTACAAGTCTTAATATTAGTGATTTATGGTTTAAATAAGGAGTGAAATTATGAGTAAAAAACAAAAAAATTTAATAATGATATTAATATTTATATTAATAGTAGGAGTGTTACTAATATATTTAAGTACTAAACCTTTTGAAAAAGAAGAAAAAGAAAATGAGGAACCTGGGGAGGACGAACCAATAGAAGAAGTAGACCCTGACTCTGATATAAGAAATTATAACTTAAATATTTATAGTGATAATAACAATAATATTTGTTTAAAGTATTCAACTATGTGTAGAAATTTATATTTAGTAGTTAAGACAGAAACACCTGATGCAGAGATTTTAGCATTAAGTGGAAATGATTATTTACTTGTAGACGATGCTGGACTAGAAATAGTGGACCTTAAGAGTAAAAAGATAACTAGACTTAGAGTAGAAAATTTATATGACGACTATTCTATTCAATTATATAATGATAAACCTTTTGGAATAACTTGTTATACTTTACATAATGCAGATAGGTTAGTAGCAATGTACTATAATATTTCTGAAAATAAACAAATGTATAAAAATGAATTTACTGATATAGGTATAATAGACGAAGAAAATTTATATGGTATTAATGATAATGACGATAAGATTTATTTACTTAATTCTAAAAGTGAAGGAGTGCTTTTTGAAGCAGAAATGGCTAGTGAATTAAAGGAAAATATTGACTGGTTAAATTTAGAAATAGTAGATAATGGAACTGATAAAATAATAATTGCTAATATGAATACTTATAGTGAAGTAATTATGATGGACGTTTATACTTATGATGGAAAGTTTATTTCTCGTGGTGGTAGTGATGGAGATTTATCTGTAAGTAAAAAATATATTTATAAATTAAAAGATAATCAAGTTACAACTTATGATTTTAAAGGTAATCAAATAAAGACAATGAATATGTCTATGACTGAAGGTTCAGTAGTATATGGAACTGATTATGTAGTAGGACTTAAGAAATTAGCACTTAGCGCGATTAACTTGGAAACTGGAGAAGAAGTAGGTATTATGGACCTTGGAAGTAATTATACTTATGAAGGTGTAAGATATAGTAAAAATGATTTAGTAACTAGTGATAAAAGAGAAGGTATATACTTTTTAGTAAAAGATACTAAGACTGCTAATGAAGGATATATAATATACTTTAATCCTGAAACTAAAGAATATAAAACAGAATTAACTAGAGATATAGGGAAGTATTTGGAACCATAAGAGGTTATAATACTTCTTTTTTTATAGTATTGAAAAAGGAGTTAGCACTCCTTAAGTTATGAATTACTTATATTAAGATTTAATTATTCTTTTTTTTCGCTTTTTTATTTTGAATTATTAAAATAATGTTAGAAACTAAAATAATAATTGCTAATATTATATAAAGATAATAAGAAATTCCATAAGTATATTTTGAAGATGGTATAACACCACGAGATACTATATCATAATTCATTAGTATAGAACTAATTGCTAATACAATATCAAATATAATTGTTAATACTTTTTTGTTTAAAATAGCAAATAATAATATTAAAATAATAGAAATAATCATAGTAATAGTTATGATAACATTTATTATTGCTTCAGTTTTAATAAATGAACTACCTTCATTATGATTTATAGAATAACTGTAAACTTTAAAATTTTCTAAAATAGAAATATTAATTACATCTTTGTTAGTATAATTTACTTCTTCTAAATAAGTGGTGTCTGGATATTCTTTTAAATAATTTTTATGGCTACCAATAGATTTTTCATAAGGTAGAAATAAACCTATTATACCAATAATTCCAGCCACAATTATAATAATTTTCATAGTATTTTCTTTTTTTAATAAATTTTTCATTAAATTTAAACCTCCAATTTTTATAAATATTTTTATTGAATAGATGCGTCAATAAGTTTTTTACTTACTCTTGTTTGAACTTCGAGATAATATTTTGTTTCTTCAGTATTTAAGTTTTCACTTCCCCATTTTTGAAAAGAACTTACCATATCAGTATATTTTTGTAAATATTGGGTATAATCAGTAAGTAGACTTAAATCAGTACCATTAGAATTTTTATATTTCTCCATAAATGTAATATATTCGTCCATAAACTTTTCGTAACTATCCATTGCATCTTTGAAATCTTTACGTATTTCAGTGCTATTATTAGGAGTTGTAGTATTAGTTTGTTCATTATTTTCTGTTTCTTCTGGTGCTTCTAAAGATATTTCAATTACATTTGCGCCTAGATACCTTAATAATAATTCATATCCATTTGAATTAGTTGCTTTATAATAATCATTTTCTTTTGTGTAATTATTTATGAACCCTAAATTTTCGCAAGATTTAACGTATTCGTTATAATCGGTTATAGGAGTATTTCCTAATTCTACATCAAATGAATTACTTTGGTTTCTATATATATAGCCCAAATTTGATTTTGGTATTGGTAATATAGAACCTATACCAACAGTTGGCCATTCGATTTCTTTCATATTGCTTGTTTTAGGTATTTTTAGAGTAATACTCATTTCTTTATCGTTTTCTAAATATGAAATTCTAATAGAATATCCGTCTTTGTCGAAAGCACCATAAACGCTATCCCAATTTTCGTTTTCAATATCAATATTATAACCTGCATCTATGCAAGTTTGTACGTAATTTTCAAATTCTTTCGTTTTAATATTTTTAATTTCAATTATGGTTAAATCTCTTCTATTTGTTTCGATTTCTCCAGTTAGAATTTTAGGCTTAGGAATTTTACTACTTAATTTAATTTCGCTCCAAGTAATTTTATCTATATTATTGTTTTTACTTCCACACCCAGTTAATAAAATTATTGGAAGAATAACTAAAAATAAACCGAATAATTTTTTCATTTTTTCTCCTCCTTCTGTATTCAATTATACATTTTTTAATATATTATGTCTATATTTTCTTTCGCTTTAGTAGTAAAGACTTTACTTTCGCTTAAGTATAAAATATGAAATAGGAGGTAAGAAATGAATTTATGTGAAATTTTATCTATTAACTTAAAATATTATCGTAAAAAATATAACTTATCTCAAGAAAAATTTGCCGAAGTTTTAGGCACAACTTTATCATATCTTAATCAAATAGAAAAAGTACGAGTAGATGTTAAATCTTCAACTATAGATAAATTTGCTAGAAATATAAATATTTATGATAAAAATGCAAAAATAAAATCAGAAGATTTAGTTACATATAATAAGAAGCATATTACTAATTATACTAGGATAGATGCAAGAAAGTAATAATACTTCTTTTTTGTTGACTAGAAAGATAAAAGAATATAGAATAATATTAAGAGAATTGTGATATTTCACATAAAATACACTTTTTTCTTTTATAATTTAGTTGGAGGTGTTAGTATGAACATTTTAGTAGTAGACGATGAGGCTCTTATTAGAAGTGTAATAAAAGATTATTTAGTAAATGAGGGTATGAGTGTTTATGAAGCAGAAGATGGGATAGAAGCAATAGAAGTATTTAAGAATAATAAAATAGATTTAGTTATTTTAGATATAATGATGCCTAAGATGGATGGGTATGAAACACTTAAAAATTTAAGAAATATAACTGAAGTACCTGTTATAATGTTAACTGCTATGAAAGAAGAATTAGATAAATTACATAGTTTTGATTTAGGGGTAGACGATTATGTAACTAAACCATTTAGTCCTAAAGAATTAGTCGCGCGTGTTAAGGCTATTTTAAAAAGAGGTGGTAAAATTAAAGACGTGTATGAGTATAAAGGACTTAGTGTTGATTTTAAGGGTAGAAGTGTAAAAATAGATGGTAAAGATGTTTTACTTACTCCTAAAGAATATGAATTATTAGTTTATTTTATAGATAATAAAGGAATAGCAGTTTCTCGTGAACAACTTTTAAATGTAATATGGGGTTATGATTTTTATGGAGATTATAGAACAGTTGATACACATATAAAGATGTTAAGACATAGTTTAGGTAAATATAGAGATTTAATTAAAACAGTAAGGGCAGTGGGGTATAAGTATGAAGTCTAGGAGTTTAACACTTCATATATGGTTTTATTTGGCTATTTTTTTACTTATTATCTTGGCTTGGTTATGGATACTACAAGTATTATTTTTTGATGTTTATTATGAAGCAAGAACTACGGGGCTTATAGATAAAGTAGCAAGTAAAGCAAAAAGTTATTATTTAAGTGAAAAAGATACTACTTCTTATGATAAACTTGCTTATGACAATAATGCGTGTATACAAGTAATAAGAGATTATGAAACTATATATAGTTCTAATGGTAGAAGAGGGTGTTTAGTATATAGTGATACATTAACTATACCTAGTTATATAACAGATTTTACTACTAGTGGAGAAGAAAAGAAGAATTATAAGATAATAAATCCTACATTAAAAAATAATACTTTAATAAGTGCTTTAAAGTTTGATAATGATACTTATGCTTTTATAAATGTTTCACTAGAACCTACTGACCCAGCAATAAATATAATAAGAGAAGAATTAATAGTAATAACTATTGGAGTAATTATATCTTCTTTTATACTTGCTTATTATATAAGTAAAAGAGTGTCTTCACCTATACTTAAAATAAATGAAAGAGCAAAAAGAATGGCTAAGGGAGATTTAATGACACCATTTGAAACAGACTCAAAGATAGACGAGATAAAAGAATTAAGTGAGACATTAAATTATACTAGAGAAGAATTAGATAAAATAAATGAAACTAGAAGAGATTTACTTGCAAATGTATCACACGATTTAAAGACACCTTTAACTATGATAAAAGCATATGCAGAGATGTGTAGAGATTTAAATCAAGATAATAAAGAGAAAAGAGAAGATAATTTAAATATAATAATAGAAGAAACAGAAAGACTTAACTTATTAGTTAATGATATATTAGAATTAAGTAAGAGTGAAGCAAATATGACTACTTTAATTAAAGAAAAATATAATCTTACTGAACAAATTGAACAAATTATACATAGATTTGATTATTTGAAAGAACAAGAAGGTTATAATTTTATATTTGAAAAAATAGATAATGTAATAATTAATGCTGATAGAAATAAAATCGAGCAAGTTATATACAATTTAATAATAAATGCTATAAATTATACTGGAGAAGATAAAAAAGTAATAGTATCACTTAAAAATAATAAAAAATATGTAAGAGTAAGTATAAGTGATACTGGTAAAGGTATAAGTGAAAGTGAAATAGATAAGATATGGGATAAATACTATAAGAGTGAAAAAAATCATAGAAGAAATAAAG
>CANRGI010000092.1 GCA_947630095.1 uncultured Bacilli bacterium | reverse complement strand
ACCAATATGTCTACAATTGGCTGTTCATCATCAACAATTAAAATTGTTTTTGAATTATCATAAACTTCTTCTTCCACAAAAATACCGCCTTTCTAACATAGCTTTATTTTTATAATCTATTTATATCATATTTAAATTTATTATACAAGGCTTTTATAAAAATATTTTTTCCCTTTGCATTAATTTCTTATTGGTGCATAGTTATCTGTTACTATTTCTTTATCAGATTTACCTTTTAATTCTTCGTCATATTCTTCTAAAGATTTAATAAAAGGTATGCTTACAGAGGTAGGAATATATTTTTCTTCATTATAAATCATAGCGTCAAAATATACAGCGTGGTCACTTGCATTACTTCCACTTTTATCTGCTTCTAGTTTTAACCATTTATAGTCTTTAATACTCACTACTACTTTTTCTGCTTCAGTGTTACCTTTTAATATTTCACTTGAGTGAAGTTGAGTCCATTTAGCAGTTTTATAATCATTATCTTTTGAAGCATAAATGTAGAATTTCACACCATCTCCTGCTGTACCACGACTAGCGTCTACTCCTATATAAGTTTTAAATGTATTAAAATCTGGATATTTAGATAAATCGTAAACTATAGAAGAAGATGCGTGAGCGTATATTGCATTCATAGAATACATTCTTCTACCATTAATCATTAAAGATATTAAGTTACCATCTTCATTTTCATTTTTCTTTAATTTACTATAACCTACTTGAGAAGTGGTTTCGTCTATATTAGATAAATATTCAAATGTTTTATCTTTTGCTGATAAGACACTTGAAAACATAAAAAATATTGGTACTACTAATAAAAATAATAAAATTTTCTCTAAAAAACTTTTCATAAAATCACTCCTACTATATTATATTTAATTAAATATTTTTTTAATATTTCTTATGCTTATATTTTATCAAAAAAGTGATAAAAAGTCTTTAAATTTGATAAATATATTGTAAAGTTTTTATATAAAAATTAAAACTCTAAATAAACTTTAAAAATAGTTTAAATAGAGTTTTTTAGTTAATCTTTTATCTTAATCGCATCTAGTATTTTACGCCATAGATTATTTGAATTATAGTTAAGTATTCCTACCTTATAAATTCTTGAACCAAATTTAATTAAAATATAAATAGTAAATACTAATAAGAATATAGCAATTGAAATTTCAAATATTCCAATTTGACCTGTTATAAGGAGGACTGGGGCAATTATAGAAGATAAGAAAGGTATAACTGAAAGTATAATTATAAATGTACTTTTTTCATAAGTAGACGCTAACATAGCGATGAAGTAACCTGCCATAATGAGTATCATAAGTGGTGTTTGTAGTTGTTGGAAGTCTTCTTGATTAGTTGTCATAGAGGCTAGAATACCTGCTAAAAGTGAATATGCAATAAATGAAAGAAGTATCATAATAATGACCCAAGGAAGACATTTAATTACATTTTTTAATATATCAGATGTTAGGAAAGTTTTTATAAATTCTCCTATTTCTCCACTAAATGAATTAGTAAGTGAAGTTTTAGTTAAGAGAACTCTAGTAAATAAACCTATAACAAAATAAACTACAAATAATAAACTTTGTATTATAGCATAAAGATTAGATGTAATTATTTTAGATATAAAATGTATCTTAGGACTTACACTACTTATTATTATCTCCATACTTTTAGAACTTTTTTCTTCATTTATTTCTGCACCTATCATTTGTATTACTAATAAAATAAGTAAGAAAAATGGTATTATAAATATAGGTATTAATAAAGTACTTATGTATTCTATCATTTCGTGATTTTCGTCTAAATCTTTAGATAGATAAGTTCTATTTATTTCTAGTGGGTTATAAATATTAGCAAGTTCTTCTTTATCAATACTTGAATTAGATAGCATTATTGTTTGTTTAGCACTGTTGATGGAGTTTGTAAGAAGTGTAATTGTAACAGTATCTACATAGTCAAATGAAGTTATATCTACTTTATATTCGTCAAGTTCTTTATCAATTTTAACTATGATATCATTACTTTCTTTATCCTTTATACTCTTTGATAAATCATTATAACTTTTCTTTGCCTTTTTTATTTTTACATCATTTTCTTTTATAGTAGCAGTAGTTATCTTATAATTTTCTTTAATTAAATCATAAAATTCACCTGTAGAATCAATTATATTTATTTCTATAGGATCATCAAAGTCTCCTCCAAAAATTTTTATAATAGTATCTAAATTAAGTAATAAGCATATAATTACTAAAAGTAATATATTAAC
This sequence comes from uncultured Bacilli bacterium, assembly GCA_947630095.1. Taxonomy (GTDB): domain Bacteria; phylum Bacillota_I; class Bacilli_A; order RF39; family UBA660; genus MGBC139354. Next base: position 3,082 of record CANRGI010000092.1, on the reverse strand, counting down.
TATTTTAAACCATTTAGTATTTAGTTTCTTATTTAGACCATCTTTAATTAATAATTTAAGTTTATTTTTCATAAGCACCCCCGACTTTCTCAATAAATATTTCATTTAACGTAGGTTCTTCTACTATGAATTTTTTAATATTTTTACATTTAGAAACATATTTGAAAACAGAGTCACTTATATCATTATTTTCTATACTTACTTTATATGTTTGGGAAGATTTTTCAACGTTAAGTACACCTTTAATAGACATTAATTTATCTTTATCTACATCGCCTTCAATTATGATATTCTTTTTAGCAAAAGAAGACTTTATTTTCTTTAAGTTACCACTTAATACTGTATTACCTTTTACTAAAATACAAAGAGATTCACAAAAGTATTCTACGTGGTCCATCCTGTGGGAAGAAAATATTATACTAGTACCTTCTTCTTTAAGTTCTAATATTAAATTTTTAAATAATTCTATGTTAATAGGGTCTAGTCCTGAAAAGGGTTCGTCTAATATAAGTAATTTAGGTTTATTTATAATAGACATTATGAACTGTACTTTTTGTTGATTACCTTTAGACAATTCTTTGATTTTTCTAGTTTTATAGTCTTTTATCTCTAGTTTTTCTAATAGATAATCTAGTCTAGTTTCTATTTCGTCATTTGTTAAACCTTTTAGTCCTCCATAGAATTTTGCTTGTTCTAAGACAGTTAATTTAGTTAGTAAACTTCTTTCTTCAGTTAAAAAGCCTATTTGGTCTGTTACAGAGTAATCTACTTTTTTTCCATTAAAAAGTATTTCTCCTTCGGTTTTATCAAGTAAGCCTGTAATCATTCTAAATGTTGTAGTTTTTCCTGCTCCATTTACACCAAGAAGACCAAAAATTTCTCCGTCTTTAACTTGAAAATTTAAGTTATTTACTGCTAAATTAGTGCCATAGTATTTTGTAACATTTTTTACTTCTAACATAATTTCTCCTTTCAAAGTATATAATAAACTTTAGAGTTAGTTTGGTCAAGATTTTTTTATTTTTAATTTCTTTAAAATTTTATTTACATAGTCAGTACCTAAAACATTATTGATTAAACCCATTTTATAAGATATACCAATATATACAAACCCGCCTATTAAAGCATATAATAAACAAAGTAAGATATTATTTAATAAACTAGATACAGTGATATTTACAAATAAACTTAATATAAATAAAACTATAAGCATAGAAATACTTGGGATAAGTACTTTTAAAATAGTATTTAATATTTCTTTATATTGGAAGTGTAAATCTTTTTTAAGTCTAGTAATAGAAATAGTATAAGAAATAATGTAACCTAGGATTGTTGCTAGTATTGCTCCGTAGAAAGCGTGAAAACCTAATTTATGGAATAGATACATAAGAGGTACATCTAATAGGGCATTAGTTAGGAAACCTAAGATAGAAGAAGCATATACAACTTTAAATTTATTTAGACTTTGAAGTGACATACTTATTACTATATAGATACTAGCAAATAAGGCTTGCAATGATGTGTACCTTAAAATTATTCCACCATAAGTAGAAGAGCCATAGAAAATATTATAAACTGGGTAAGAAAGAACAGATAAGCCTAGAGATAAAGGAGTTCCTACTAAGATAATAATACTTATTGCTTGATTAAATTTTTTATTTGAAGAAGATAAATCTTTTTTAGTAAAAGAAGAAACCATATGAGGGATAAGAGAAGTTGACATACCCATTGCAACTGCATTTATTATCATACATATTTTAGGAGCCCAAGTAGCGATTATGCTAGATATTGCTTCACTTTCAGATGCAGTGTAACCTAATTTATAAGAAGTTCTTACTATTAAAGTCATATCTGTTAAACTATAAATATCAGTTGCTATGCTGACTATGATTAAAGGTATAGCATAACTTATTATCTTTTTTATTATTTCTTTATTAGTTACTTTATCTACTTTAGTGCTTTTAGGAAAGTTTTTTGTATTTTTCTTTATCTTTAATTTAATATAACATAAAGCAAATAGACCACCTACAAAGGCACCAAAAACGGATATGCCTACTCCTAAGGATACACTTTTATTAAGAACATTTATAGCAATATAAGAACCCATAAGAATGACTGCAATTCTAACTACTTGCTCGATTACTTGACTTACACTAGATGGGGTTATATATTTATGACCTTGTAAATATCCACGGGAAACTGATAAAAACGGGATAATAAGAAGGCAAAATGAAACTGAGCGCAAGACAAATCCTACATCACTTAGGGTATTACCACCTTTTATCTCTCCTAAAATTAGACTTGCAAATTCTTCAGCAAAAACAAACAATAAGAAAAACGCGATTAAAGATATAATAAGTATAACATTTCTTCCTAACTTATATACCCTTTCTTTTGCTTCATACATTTCTAAAGTGTTATATTCAGTTATTATTTTACTTACTGCTATAGGTATTCCTGCTGTTGAGATATTTAAAAATAAATTATATACATTATAAGCATAAGAATATAAATCTCCACCTTGTTCACCTATTATTTTATAAAATGGGATAACATAGAGAACACCTAAAATTTTAGTTATAATAATTGCAAATGTTGCTATAAAAGTGCCTTCTACAAATGTGTTTTTTTTCATACTTCTTTATCCTTTCGTTAGTCAATATAAATTATCAACGCACTGAAGCAATAGATTTGTTCTTCTGCAAATATAGATGTCGATACTTGAAATTTAATATCAATAATGTCTTTATCCTTTAATGTTTGTAAAAATGTGTTTACTTTGGTTTCTAAATCTGCTTCGTGAGACTCGTCAAATACTTTTACTTTATACATAAAATAATCACCTATTTATAATATTATCAAGTTTTGGTTAAGTAACTTGTCGGTAATTGTAAATGTAATAAACTTTTTCAGTTTTGTCTTCTTCATTTTTGTAAGTTAGTAATAATTTAAAAGTAATCGTATCATAAGGGTCTATGTAACCTGTTAGTTTTATTCCTTTACTAGTACTAGTTTCGTCTAGTGTTATAGGTGGGTCGTATATGCCTATAGAAGGAAAAGCATTAGCACTTGGTTTATCGTG
>CANRGI010000091.1 GCA_947630095.1 uncultured Bacilli bacterium | reverse complement strand
AACAAAAGAAAAAACCAATCTTTCGATTGATTCCTATATCAAAAGTTCGAATAGTTCGAACAGATTTCCCAATGGTGGAGAATGTGGGACTTGAACCCGCGACCCCCTGCGTGCAAGGCAGGTGCTCTAGCCAACTGAGCTAATTCCCCACGGTAGGCACTTGAATTAATCAAGCAAAAAAAGTGTATCATATTATCTTGGGTAAAGTCAATATAAAATGAGAAAATTTTTAAAAAAAATATAATTTTATACTTTTTATGGTACAAAAATGTGTTATTTTTAATCTTTATAAATTAAATTTAATTTGGTATACTTAATGTATGAGGGAGTTATTATGTCATATAAATTTAGAAATGAATTAATTAGTAGTAATAAAGAATTTAAGAAAATATTTAATAATCTTTTAGAAAATGGGGAGATTAGAGAATTTCCAAAAGAACTTTGGGAGTTTATAAATAGAGATAAGTCTAGTATAGTTATAAATAATGAACCATTTGCTTTTAAAGATTTATTTCATTTAGATTTAAATGAGGGAAGATGCAAAATGTGTGCTTTTCATTTAGTAATGCTTTTAGATAAATTTGGGATATATAGTGAAGCAGTGGGGTGTGTTAATAATTTTTTAAAAGGCACTAGCGGGTCTACATACGGAGGACACTTTTATGTAGAAGTAGGGGATACATTAATAGATACATCATTAGTAATAATAGGTAGTAGTAAATCTTTTTTGAAACTAGGGCATATAGTAGTTAGAAAGTATGATATAGATACAATATTTAAACAAAATTATGAATTAATAGATTATTATGATAATATGATAATTAGGAAATAGTATCTATATTTATTAAGTTTTTAAAATATATACGATTATTATTAATTAGTATATATTTTTCTATTATATTTATATGTTCTATTTTACCAGTTATGTTATAGAGTTTACCATTTTTAAAATATTTTATAGTTACATCAAGATTATATTGTAAAGAAGTTTTAATAGTGTTATCTATTTTTATTATTCTATCTTCCATTATAATAGGTTTATTAATTAAATTTCTTTTAGTTTCTATTTCAATTAAATCTTTTTTAGAAATTATAGAATTAAAAGGTTTCCATTTTATCATACCTCTCATAATATCACCATTATTTATTATGTCCTGCTATTTTGTTATTTCTTTCTTTAATCGTGCTATAGTCAAGGAGACTAGATGCTTTTAGTAAGACATTATCTCCGAATTTATTACCTAAATTATCTATAATTTCATTTAATTTATTTTTTTCTTCTATTTCATTTATAGGTTCAAATAGATTTAATTGCATATAATTATTATCTTCAATACCGCTTGCTATTATAGAGATTTTTCTAATTGGTAAATCAGTAACATAATTATCAAAAATATTCATACAAGCATTATAAATTTTATCTTCGTCACAAGTGTTTTCTCCTAGTTTTCTAGTGTGATGGAAGAATTTACTTATATCTTTAGAATAAGATAAACCGAAACTTACAGTATTACATACTTTTTTATTTTCTCTTAATCTTTTTGCTAATTTAGAAGACATTTCTTTTATTATTAAAGGAGTAGAAGCAATAGTATAGTCTTGATATAGAACTTGACTTATTCCATAACTTTTATTTTCTGTATCTAAGTTTTCCTTTTTTATATTGCTTATATCTATTCCATTTGCGTGTAACCATAGTTCTTCTCCTAACTCACCAAAACGTTTTTTATAAAAAGATACTGGGTATTTATTAATGTCTCCTACCTTTTTAATTCCTAAATCATTAAGTTTTTTCATGGTCTTAGGGCCTATTCCCCACATTTTATCTAAGGGAGAGATGTTCCATAGTTTAGTTTTGATATCAGAATAAGTCCATTTTGCTATGAAATCAGGACTTGTTTTAGACTCAATATCTAATGCTATTTTGGCAAGTAACATATTTGGGCCTATTCCACAAGTGGAAGTTAAGCCTGTTTTTTCTTTTATAGTTTGCATTATTTTCTTAGCAAGAGTTAAATCGTCCATTTTATATAATTTAAGATAATCAGTTACATCTAAAAATGACTCGTCTATTGAGTAAACGTGTAAATCTTCTTTTGAGATAAAATCTAAGAATATATTTATTATAGATTTACTAACACTCGCATATAAACTCATATGAGGGTTTACTATAATATATTTAATATTTTTAGGTATTTCATATAGTCTACCTCTTGAAGGAACGCCTTTTTCTTTTAGATAAGGAGTAACTGCTAGTGTAATTGCACCATTTCCACGGTTTTTATCTGCAACTAAAAGTGGAGTAGTAAAAGGATCTAAGCCTAGTTTAATGCACTCGACTGATGCAAAAAAACTTTTTATATCAATACATAATATATTTCTTTCTTCCATAAAAATCACAACCTTTTGTTTGTCATAAATCAAGTATATCATATTAGTGTTTGTCTTTCAAATGGTAAAATTGTGTAATTATTTTAAAATATAAGAATACTATTAATTAGAGGTGTGGTATGAATAAAAAATTACCTAATGTATTTGCTAATAAAAATGCTAGTGTAGTAAATAATAATTTAGAAACTTATTACTCTAGTACTAATAATCAAGTAAATAAAAATAATGTAATTAATGATAATATAAAATCTATTATAATAAAAAAGAAGATAAATGATTTATTTAGTGGAAACTTTATATATAAAGTAAATGCTATAGTTACTACTAAAGATGGGGATAAGGAAGTAGTGCTTATTGCTAAAAATAATGATAGTTTACTTACTATAAAAAATGAAAGTATTAAGATAAGTGATATAATTGATATTAAGAAAATTTGACATTTTGTACTTTATTTGATATAATATCTACTCGTTAAAGGGGGATATTGATATGAAAAAAATTGATAAAAGAAATGTTTTTGCTTTAATCGCGGCAGTTATAACTCTTTCTAGTGTAGGGAATTCTTATAAAAAGAATAAAGATAATAAATATTTATTAGAAGAAGTAGATACTTTAGAAAGTGTAGTAGAGTACTATAAAAATGAATTAGAAAGTGAAAGTAATAACAGAATAGAGGAAGAAGAGAATAATCAAAGATTAGAAAGAGATAACGAGAAGTTAGAAAGTGATAATGAAAGATTAGAAAAAGAAATTAATAATAATTTAGAAAGAGGAAACGATATAATATTTAATTTATCTATGTTAAATTCACATAATGATTATATAGTTAATAAATATTTTAAAGAAAATAAAGAATTTAATGTAAATGATTTATATGTTTTAACTGTTAATGAAGAAGAAACACATAAATATATAGCATTTAAGGCTATTAAAGCAATACCGGGATACTTTAAAAAAGAGTATGAAAGCAGTTTTGAAGATTTACCAGTAGATATGGATAAATTACAAATTAATGGGTATTCAAATCGCTACTATAATGTTTTAAATGGGCAAATATTAGGTGCAGAAGTAGATATTAAGGCTTATGACGATAACTATTATATAGAGTATGAATGGTTAAATTTTGTAAAATTTAATGGAGAAAATATAGAAACAGGTAAAAGAAAAGTTTATGATAGAAAAGATAGAAAAGAAACTGAATACTCAAAAGAAGCAAGTTTAAATGGGGAAGTAAGTAGTGAAAAGTTAAATGATATAATAAATAGTGAAACTATAAGTATAGAAGAGATAAAAGAGTTAGAAATAGAATTAAATCAAGAATATAAAAAGACATATAATAACTGATAAGTTCAGTTGTCTTTTTTATTTTAAAGTGATATAATCTATTAAATGAAAGAAGGTTGTTATATTATGAAATTACCTAATATGTTAGATGCTAAAAAGCGTGATAAAAATAAAGAAGTTATAAATTATAAATATGAAAATGTTAAAATAGATAAAACTTTAGTAGGAAAAAAATACTTTGTTAGGACTTATGGATGTCAAATGAATGAACACGATGGTGAGAGGATAAAAGGGATATTAAGTAATCAAGGGTTAATAGAAACAGAAGAAATGAAAGAAGCAGACTTAATCATTTTAAACACTTGTGCGATAAGAGAAAATGCTCACGATAAAGTATTTGGGTTTATGGGGCTTATTAAGAAAATGAAAGAAGATAGACCTGATTTACTCGTTGGAATATGTGGGTGTATGGCTCAGGAAGAAAGTGTAGTAGACGTGATTATGTCTAAATATAAATATGTAGACTTTGTTTTTGGTACACATAATATAGATAATATGATAAATGTTATAAATGAAAGAGTTAAAAGTAATAAACAAAATATAGAAGTATATAGTATAAATGGTAATGTATGTGAAGATATGCCTGTTAGAAGGGATAGTAAGTATACTGCTTGGGTTGATATTATATATGGGTGTGATAAATTTTGTACATATTGTATAGTGCCTTATACTAGAGGAACTCAAAGGAGTAGGAAAAGAGAAGATATAATAAGTGAAGTAGAAAAGTTAAAAGAAGAAGGATATAAAGAAGTAACTTTATTAGGGCAAAATGTAAACGCGTATGGAAAAGATTTATATAGTGATTATACACTTGCTAATTTGCTTAGAGATGTAAGTAAAACAAATATAGATAGAATTAGATTTGTAACAAGTCATCCTTGGGACTTTACAGAAGATATGATAAATGCAATAAGTGAATGCGATAATGTGATGCCTTATGTACATTTACCTATTCAGTCAGGAAGTAATAGAATTTTAAAACTTATGGGTAGAAGATATACAAAAGAAGAATATTTAACTTTATATAATAAAATAAGAGAAAAAGTAAAGGGAGTAAGTATTACAACTGATATAATAGTAGGGTTTCCTAGTGAAAGTGAAGAAGATTTTGAAGAAACTTTAGATATAGTTAATACTTGTAAATTTGATGGGGCTTATACATTTATATTTAGTCCTAGAGAGGGTACTCCTGCTAGTAAATTAGAAGATAATACACCTATTAGTGTAAAAGAAGAAAGATTACAAAGATTAAATAAATTAGTTAATCAATATAGTAATTTATCTAATAAAAATGAAGTAGGTAAAATACATAAATGTTTAGTATTAGGGTTAAGCGAAAAAGACGATAGTAAGTATATGGGGTATACTGAAAATATGAAATTAGTAAATATAGAAAGTGAAGAGGATATAATAGGTAAGATAGTAGATGTAGAAATAGAAACTGCTAAAAGTTTTAGTTTAGACGGGGTGTATAAAAAATAATTTAGGTACAAAAAAATAATTAAAACATATATTATACTAGGTGAATATATTATGTTTAAAGAAATTGTAACTAAGGCTGTTATTGGTAAAGGAAAGAAGACTTTTAGAAATAGATATGAAGCAATTACTACAGATAAAATTGATACAG
>CANRGI010000090.1 GCA_947630095.1 uncultured Bacilli bacterium | reverse complement strand
GCTCGCGTTTCTGGAAAAATGCGACTAAACCTAATTCGTATCTTTCCAGGTGATACAGTATTACTAGAAATCCCAATATGTGACTTAAAACGCGGGCGTATAATTTATAGAAAATAATGGAGGTATAAAATGAAAGTAAGACCATCAGTAAAACCAATATGTGACAAATGTAAAGTAATAAAAAGAAAAGGAAAAGTCATGGTAATTTGTGAAAATCCAAAACACAAACAAAGACAAGGTTAGGAGGTTATTTTATGGCACGTATAAAAAATATTGATTTACCAAAAGACAAAAGAGTCGTAGTAGGTTTAACTTATATCTATGGAATAGGCCCATCTCGTGCAAAGAAAATTTGTGAGAGTGCTGGAGTAAGCGAAGATATAAGAGTAAAAGATTTAAGTATTGACGATATAAATAAATTAAGAAAAGTTTGTGACGAATATGTTCTAGTAGGAGATTTAAAACGTGAAGTAGAAATGAACATAAAAACTAAAATGGAAATTAATGCATATCAAGGAACTAGACATAAAAAAGGTTTACCAGTTAGAGGACAAAGAACAAGCAGAAATGCAAGAACTCGTAAAGGTAAAGCCAAAACAATAGCAAATAAGAAAAAGTAGGAGGTTAATTTATGGCATATAATAGAAGAAAGAGAAAAACTAAAAAAGATGTCACTATTGGAGAGGCACACATACATTCAACTTATAATAATACAATAGTAACAATTACTGACGAAAATGGCGGAGTAATCAGTTGGGCATCAAGTGGTACTATCGGATATAAAGGTTCTAAGAAGAAAACTCCATTTGCAGCAGGACAATCAGCAGAAGCAGCAGGAAAAGCCGCTTATGATATGGGACTTAGAAAAGTATCAGTTTTTGTAAAAGGAATTGGTGGAGGAAGCGAAACAGCAATTCGTTCATTAGCAACAGCAGGTTTAGAAGTAACTTAATAACAAATGTAACACCAATCCCACATAATGGATGCCGTCCACCTAAGAGAAGACGTGTATAAGAAAGGGGATATATGATGTTAAGATTTGAAAAACCAATATATAAAGTTGTAGAATATGAAGAATCTAATTTTTACGGAAGATTTGTATTAGAGCCTTTAGAAAGAGGTTTCGGTACAACTATAGGTAATGCACTAAGAAGAGTAATGCTATCTAACTTACCAGGAAGTGCAGTTAAATACGTAAAAATAGTTGGAGTTCTTCACGAATTTCAAAAAATAGATGGAGTTATAGAAGACGTAACAGAAATAATTTTAAATCTAAAGAAATTAGTTATTAAAAATTATGTAGAAGAAGATAAAAAATTATATTTAAAAGCAAACACTGAAGGAGTAGTTACAGCAGCAGACATTACACCAGATGCAGATGTTGAAATTGTAAATAGTGATTTAGTAATAGCAACATTAGCAAAAGGTGGTTCATTAGATATGGAAATTACTATAGGTAATGGCCGTGGATATGTTGATGCTAAAATAAATAGAAAGGCTATGACACAAGAAGAAGTTGGATTAATTCCAGTAGACTCTTTGTATAGCCCTATTGAAAGAATAAGTTACGAAGTAGAACCAGCACGTGTAGGTCAAAGTGAAAACTATGATAAGTTGATTTTAGACGTATACACTAACGGTTCAATGACACCTCAAGAGGCTATAGCTTTAGCAAGTAGAATTTTAATAGAACATTTTGATATAGTTACAAAATTAAATAAAATTGCAGATATGACAGGTTTATTAGCAGACAAAGAAGAAGACCCAATTCAAAAGACATTAGAAACACCAATAGAAGAACTAGATTTGTCAGTAAGAGCATATAACTGTTTAAAAAGAGCAGGTCATCATACCCTACAAGATTTAACTGCTATGACCGAGGGTGAAATGATGAAAATAAGAAACTTAGGTAAAAAATCATTAAAAGAAGTAATGGACAAAATAAAGGAAATGGGACTAAAGTTCCGTGACGATGAATAGGAGGTACTTATGGCATTATATAGAAAATTAAATAGAGATACTACTAAAAGGAGAAGTATATTATCTGGTTTAACAAAAACAGTAATAATGAACGGAAAAGTTGAAACAACAGAAGAAAGAGCAAAAGAAGTAAGAAAATTTGTTGATAAAATGATTACTTATGCTAAAAAAGGTGACTTAGTTTCAAGAAGAAAAGCATTAGCCTTTTTAGAAAATGATACTAATGCAGTTAAAAAATTATTTGACGAATTAGCCCCTAAATACGCTGATAGATTAGGAGGATACACAAGAATTATTAAATTAAAAGAAAGAATTGGCGACGACGCTTTAATAGTAAGTCTTGAATTAGTTTAATGAAAACTCCCTAGTGGAGTTTTTTGTTGGTTATAAAATTAAAAATGTATAAAATATAGTAAATTCTTTGTGAAAATATAATGAAAAATGTTTAAATAAATCTCTCTTTGTGTTATTATTATATTATTAAGGAGTTGTGTGATACTATGGAAGAAAAAAATAAAAAAGCAGTAAAAACTAATAAAACTACTGAAGAACCTAGAAAAGTAGGTAGACCAAGAAAAAATATAGAAAGTCAAACTAAAACTAATACAAAAACATCTAACACAAAAAAAGTAGAAGATAAAAAAGAAACAAAAAAGAAAACAGTTATAGATAAACCAAAGACTACCCAAGCGAGTGCTTCAAAATCTAAAGAAACTAAAGTTGTAAAAGCAGAAACAGAAAAGCCAAAAACTACTAAACCTAAAACAACCAAAAGTGCTACACCTAGAAAAAAATTAATTGAAGCACCTAGTGAAGAAATAGAAGAAAAAGAACCTATTAAACCAAAGAGAATAATTATTGAAAAAAGTGAAAAAGAAGAAGTAAAAGACTCATTTAGTTTATTAGAAGTAATAGTAATTGTAGTTATAACAGCAATAATAGTTTCAATTTCAACAGGAGTTATAGTTTATAAAAATATAGATGTAAAAGAAGATTATGAAGATAATTCAGGCTTCTTCTCAGAATTTGAAGATGCTTTCAAAAAACTATTAAAAAACCCTACTAGAGATATAGACGATAAAGAATTAATAAACGCTGCCATAGAAGGTATGTATAACTACACAGGAGACCCTTACACTAGTTACCTAGACTCAAAAGATGCATCAGACTTAGACGAGCGTTTAGACGGCGAATATGACGGCATAGGCGTTGAAATTACCTCTTGTGACGAAGGAACACTAATCGTAACAGTATTTGACGATTCTCCAGCCTCAGAAGCAGGTTTAGAACCAGGCGATATACTTGTAATGGTAGATAATAAAGATATAACTAATTCAGATACAGAAGAAGTAGCCCAAATGATTAAAAATTCAAATAAAGATCAAATAGAAGTTAGAGTATTAAGAGCAGGTATCACAATTCACGCTACTTTAAAAATTAAGCATATATATATCCCATCAGTAAAAAGAGAAAACTTTGATGGTGTAGGCTATGTAAGAATTACTACTTTTTCAAACACAACTTATGAACAAATGAAAAAAGCAATAGACGAACTAGAAGCAAGTGGAATTAAGAGTTTAATTATTGATGTTAGAGATAATGGTGGTGGATATTTAGACACTGCTGTAAATATTGCTGAAATGTTCCTAGAAAAGGGTAAAAACATTTATGGTTTAGAAACAAAAGATGGAACTGTAACTTATTATGAAGACGAAACAAAAGCATCAAAAAATTATAAAGTAGAAGTTTTAATTAACGGAGGAAGTGCGTCTGCTTCAGAGATATTAGCAGCAACTTTAAAAGAAAGTTATGGTGCAACTTTAATAGGCACTAAAAGTTATGGAAAAGGAACAGTACAAGAAAAGCAAAATCTATCTAGCGGAGGTATGATAAAATACACAACAGCATACTGGCTAACTCCAAATGGAAACAAAATAGATGGCGTAGGTATTAACCCAGATATAGAAGTTACAGGCACTTATGCAGATGGTATGCCTTATGAAGACGATGTTCAATTAAATGAAGCAATAAATAGATTAAGATAAAATCAAATACTGATTTATTAAGGGAGTAATACGCTCCTTTTTTGTTTTAGTAAAGTGCCCTCTACAAATAGTTTTAAATGCAAAATAAGCGCAAATTGCCCCAAAATCATATTAAAACTCCAATAATTACTACCAATTTTTAAAAATGCTATGATAAAACAAAAAAACATGTTATAATAATATTAGTGAGTGAGGCGTATCTATGAGAATACAAATAGGCGACGTAATCAAGATACACTGTTACAAACATAACGGCCTTATATATAAAACGTGGGATAAAGCAGTAGTCCTAGATATAAAAAAGGACTACATTGTATTAGGAAATAATAATGTGTTAGTTACAAAAAAAGATGGACGAAGTTGGCATACAAAAGAACCAGCGATTATGTTTTTTTATAGGAATAGATGGTTCAATATAATTGCACAGTTAAAATCTAATGGCTTATTCTATTACTGTAACATAGCAAGTCCTTATGTAATAGATAGTGGTGTAATAAAATATATAGATTACGACTTAGACTTAAGAGTATTTGCAGATGGTGCTTTCAGGGTATTAGATAGAAATGAATATAATTATCACAGAAGAATAATGAAGTATCCTTATGAAATAAATCAAATTATTAAATATGAATTGACATCTCTTATCAATATGAAACGTGCTGGTAAGCCACCATTTGACTCAAGGGTCATAGATTATTATTATAAAATTTATCAAAAGATAACTAAATAATAGTAATCTTTTTTTATTTTTAAGCATATACTAAACTAGAAAGTGAATTAAAAAGTCCCAAAATTCAACTTTCGACGTCAAAAATTAAATTTTTGCAAAAAAAATTAAAAAAAGTATTGCATTATTAAAATATTGGTGGTAATATATAACCCGTCAGTTACGAAAAGTGACTGAAACACTGGAACTCAGTTAAAAATAAACAAAAATGTAAAAAAATTAAAAATTTTAAAAAATATGTTGACATTTGAAACTGAGTTTGATATATTATAAAAGCAACAAAGGAAAAGCAGCAAGAGAAAATGATCTTTGAAAACTAAGTAAAATGACGAAATGTAAATTGAGTTTTATAGTTAGGATACAAAACAAATCAATTCCAAATCGAGAATAGATTTTTTATTGAGAGTTTGATCCTGGCTCAGGATTAACGCTGGCGGCATGCCTAAGACATGCAAGTTGAACGGAGTGCCCCACTGAAGTCCGAATGAAGTTCGAGAGTTTACTCAAAAATGGAATGAAGATGGATGTGGATTCTGCACTCAGTAGCGAACGGGTGAGTAACACGTGGGTTATCTACCTCTAAGATGGGGACAACAGTTGGAAACGACTGCTAATACCGAATGTGATAGAAATATTAAAGGAGCCTTTAAAGCTTCGCTTAGAGATGGGCCTGCGGCGTATTAGCTAGTTGGTGAGGTAATGGCTCACCAAGGTA
>CANRGI010000089.1 GCA_947630095.1 uncultured Bacilli bacterium | reverse complement strand
AGTGTAGTTAGATGGGAAAAAGAAACTAGACCATTTTTAAGATCTAGAGAGTTTTTGTGGCAAGAAGGTCATACTGTACATGCAAGTCAAAGTGAAGCAGAAGAAGAAACTAGGAATATGTTAGAGATATATAAAAAGTTTTTTCAAGAATATTTGGCTATTCCTGTTATAAGTGGAAGAAAGACTGAAAAAGAGAAGTTTGCTGGGGCAGAATATACTCTTACAATAGAAGCACTAATGCACAATGGGGTATGTTTACAAAGTGGTACAAGTCATTATTTTGGGCAAAAGTTTAGTAAGGCTTATGATATTAAATTTTTAAATAAAGATAATAAACAAGAATATGCTTATCAAACTTCTTGGGGTGTATCTAATAGAATGATAGGTGCATTAATAATGGTTCACGGGGACGATAATGGTCTTATATTACCTCCTAAAATCGCACCTATAAGTGTTCAAATTATACCTATTGGAGAAGTAAGCGAGGAAGTAGAAAAGATAAAACAAAAGTTAGAAGAAAATAATATTTCATATTATGTAGATAATAGTGATAAGAGTCCTGGATATAAGTTTAGTGAAGCAGAAGTGTTAGGAGTACCTTTAAGAATAGATTTAGGGGCTAGAGATTTAGAAAATGGTAATATTACTTTAGTTAGAAGAGATACTAATGAGAAAATAGTAATAGATAAAAATAAAGATATAGTTTTAAAAATTAAAGAAGTATTAGAAATGATACAAAATAATTTATTTGAACGCGCTAAAAAGAGAATGGAAGATTTAACTTTTAGTGCTAAAAATATGGAAGACTTTAAGAATATAATAAATAGTCAACCTGGTTTTATAAGGGCTAGTTGGTGTGGAAGTGTTGAATGTGAGAATAAACTAAAAGAAGAAACTACTATAAAATCAAGATGTATATTAGAAAAAGAAGAATTAACTAGCGATAAATGCGCTATATGTGGAAATAAAGCAGAGTACGAGGTAATGTGGGGGGTACAATATTAATGATAGAAATACAACCTGGTATGAAGTGGGAAAAGGGTAAATATTTAGAATTAGTTAATTATTTAGAGAAAATAGGTGGGATAAGATACAGAGAATACTTAACTAGAAATATTAAGACTAAATATCCTTTTTTAGGTATTAAAACTCCAGTTTTAAGTGGTATTTCTAAGATAATTAGTGAAAGTGATATAATAAGTTTTATCAATATAATAAATGACGAATACTTTGAAATAGTATATATACAAGGGATAATGTTATCATATATAAGTGACTATATTACATTTAGTAAATTATTTTTAGAATATGTAAAAAAAATAGATAATACTTTTTTATGTGATAAAGTTATTAATAATTATCAAATATTAGGTAAGAATAAAAATAAAACATTAAAATTAGTAGATAAATTAATTAAAAATGATAATGTTTTTATTGCTAGAATAGGGTATGTAATACTTTTATATTATTATTTAGATAAAGAAAATTTAGATATGATATATGAATATATAAAAAATAATAAAAGAGAAGAATTTTATATAAATATGGTTATTGCTTGGTTGTTAAGTGAAACTTATATAAAATTTCCTAAAGAAACTTATGTATTTATAAAGAGTAATAAATTTAATACTAATTTGTTAGATAAAGTAATAAATAAAATAATGGGTTCTTATAGGGTAAAAGAAGAAGATAAGAAAAAACTTAAAGAACTTAAGAGTAAAGTATTGCACCACTTTTAAATTTTGGTATAATATTAATTAAGGAGAAAATATGGTAAAAAAGAAATTAAATGTAAAAAGGTTAGGTATATTTTGTGGTATAGTTTTAGTAATTTTAATACTAATAATAGTATTTATTATGAATTTAATTAGTGAAGCAAAGTTAAGAGAGACAATAGAATATAAGTTAGGAGAGAAAGGGTATACTACTAAAGAAATAAAGACAATTAAAGATACTTTAGAAAAAGAAGAAATAGAAGATATTTTAAAAAGAGAATATAATAGTGATTTAATTAAAATAATAAAAGAAAAGTATTTTATGTTTAAAAATTTAGATGGATACTTAGACTATATTAGTGAAAATAAAAGTGAAGAAGTAAGTAGGGTAATTGCTAAAGTTAATGTAGGGGCTAATAGAGAGTGGTATTCTAATATAAAAGAAACTGATACATCTAAAGGTAGTTTAATGTTAGTAAATAAATTTAATGGGTTAAGTGAAGGGTATGAACCTGAAGATTTAACAGAAATATCATTAAGTTATGCATATGATGGGAATTATGTAAGTGAAATTATGTATGAAGATTTAATTTCTATGTTAAATGCGGCTAAAGAAAATGGGTTTACAATAGTAGTAAATCAAGGGTATAGAAGTTATGAATCACAAGATAAAGCATATAAAGCAATAGAAAATGCTAGTGGAGAGAGTACTGCAGATGCCCAAGCGGCTAGAGCAGGTCATTCAGAGTATCAAACTGGGTTAAGTTTTACACTTACACCATTATATAAAAATACTAATGAAATAGATATAAGTAGTAGTTTAGAGTATGACTGGCTTATAAATAATTCATATAAATATGGTTTTATATTAAGATATCCTGAGGGAAGTTCTAGTTTAACTGGGTTTCAAACTGATAATTGGAGATATAGGTATGTTGGAAGTAATGCTGCAAGTATAATACATAATGAAGGTATTACTTTTGACGAGTATTATGCATATTATGTTGATAAATAAAATATATAAAAATAAGAGGGTTTTAAAATGAAAAAAGTTGTTGTTTTAGGTGGTGGAACTGGGTTATCTGTTTTACTTACTGGGTTAAAAAAATTTCCTTTAGATATAACTGCAATAGTTAGTGTAAGTGACGATGGAGGAAGTGCTGGTGGGTTAAGAAAAGAATTTCATACTCCTGCTGTTGGAGATATAAGAAGAGTACTTATTTCTTTAAGTGAAACTGAACCTATAGTACAAAAATTATTTAATTATAGATTTAAAACTAGTAGTGATTTAAACGGGCATACTGTTGGAAATTTAATATTAACTGCTACTAAAGAGATTACTGGTAACTTAAGTGATGGTATAGAAGCGTTAAGTAAAGTGTTTAATTTAAAAGGTAAGGTAGTACCTCTTACAGAAGACGATGTAATACTAATGGGAGAAATGGAAGATGGGGAGATTATTACTGGAGAGTGTGAAATTACTAAAAGTAATAAAAAAATAAAAAGAGTATTTTATAAAGAAGAACCAAAGATAACACCATTAGCAATAAATGCTATAAAAGAAGCAGATTTAATAGTATTAAGTATGGGAAGTATTTATACTAGTATAATTCCTAATTTAATAAATAAAGAGGTAATAAATGCAATAGATAAATCTAAAGCAAGTATTATGTATGTGTCTAATATGATGACTCAGCCAGGGGAAACTGATGGTTTTAGAGTAAGTGAACACGTTAAATTACTTAATAGTTATTTAGGTAAAAGAAAAGTTGATGTTGTAGTAGTTAATAATAAAAAAATAGACGAAGAATTGATTAAAAAATATAGAACTTTAGAACAAAAAGACCCAGTAGAAATAGATTATGAAAATTTAAAAGATATTAAAGTAATAGAAGACGATTATTTTATGATAGAAAATAAAATGATAAGACATAATAGTTTGAAACTTGCTTTTAGTATATTTTCATTAATGATAGATTAGAGATGTTAAAATTATCTCTTTTTTATTTTAAATAAAATAAGTGTTAATAACAAATTGTTATATTGACTTTCAAAACAAAATGTTATATTATTAAATATATAAAATAACAAAATGTTATATTTGGAGGTAATATGATAAAGAGATTATTAAATAGTAAGACTAGATTAATGATATTTATAGGGGTAATATTAATGGTTATTATGGGGGTATCTTATAGTACATTTACATTTGTAACACAAGATTATAAAGCAAGTGAGTTATTAATAGCAGAGTTAAATTATGGAATAGAGATAATTAAAGACGAAGGAGATAGTTGTAGTGTAGATGGAACTAAAGTAACTACTAGTCCTAGTACTGAGTGTTTTATAACTATAGAAATATCTTCAGTAAATCCGATAAATAGTAGGTATGTTCTTGCTTATAAAAATATAGAAGGAGATGCAAGTGTAGAATATACTGATAAAACTCAATGGGGAAGTAGTGGGATAATAGAAGATTATAATAGAAATTATATTAGGAAAGTAAGAGTAGTAATAGATAATAAAGGTAAGAATAGTGAAGCAGTAACAGATTTTAGGGTATATGGTGGTTATACATTTAATTCTAAAGTATCAATAGATTTAAAAGATGGATATGTGAGTATACCAGGGGTTTATGAAGAAAGTATAGAAGCAGGAAATAAAAAATTAGTAGATATAGTAGAAGAAGATACTAATTGTGTAACTAATGATAATAAAGAGTGTTTATATGGTGGTGGAGTTGTAACAAATTATTTACAATATCCAACTAATGATAATACAAGCGAAAATCTATGGAGAATAACAGGAAGTTATGAATTAGAAGGAAAAGTGTATGCTAAAATAGTTTATAATTATAATTATAATTATAATGGGAATACAAGTAAAGATAATGTAAAAAATGTTTTAGATAGTTTTTATAATTCATTAGATAAAGCAAGTGATGTAATAGAAGATACTAATAAATTTAATTGTACAAAAGGTAGTTGTGTAGAAAGTATATATTCTAAAATGGGGTTATTAAGTACTTATGAATATAATGAGATAGGTGGATATGAGTCATATTTAGGTAATACTAATAATTGGTTTGCATTAGATAATGGAAATATTAAAAATATTACTTCAAAAGGTATAGAAGAAGTTAGTGGAAATAGTGGAGTAAGACCTGTAGCATACTTACAAAGTGATGTAACAGTAACAGGTAAAGGGACAATAGAAGACCCATATAGGATAAGTCCAAAGGGAGATATAAACTTAGTTGCTTGGACGTTAGACGGACAACCTACGACAGAAGATTTCCAAACTTTATTAAATAGTAATGATAAAATAGTTGATAGTATTATATGTAAAAATGGAACGCAAGCAGAGTGGAATTATGTTTATGATACGATAAAATTATTAAATATCCAAGTACCTGATTATTGTACGATAAATTTTAAAAAAGGTTATAAACATATTTTGTTTGAAGAAAAAATAAAGGCAGATAACCCAGTAATTCGTACTAGAACTTCATTTTCCTCATTTAGTGAGTCGCCAGGATTATATGAAGAAAGTGGAAACTTTACTGAAGATTTAGATGCAGACGGAAATGGCGAAAAAGTATTGTATTATGCAGGAAACACTACTAATAACTGGGTAAAGTTTGCAAATTATTGGTGGAGAATAATAAGGGTAAATGAAGATGGAAGTGTAAGACTCTTATATGCAGGAACTGATTATAATACTACAACTGGTTATATAAGTATGTCAAAATATAATTCTTCTTATGAAGATGTTACATACTTAGGGTATATGTATGGAAGTACAGGAAGTCAAGCAAGCA
>CANRGI010000088.1 GCA_947630095.1 uncultured Bacilli bacterium | reverse complement strand
AATTATAATATATTCTTGTATAAGAGTACTGACATTTTAAAAAAATCACATACTGACATTTTAAAAAAGGATTAACACTTATAAAATCAATTATTGACAACAAACGTTTAAAATGGTAATATCATAAATGTAAGAACTGTGGTTCGAGCAACCGTATCGGCCTTTGGTCGAATGACTGTGGTCCTAGCGACCGTATCGGCTTATGCCGAATATAAAAAATGACTATTGCTTCTGTAATAGTCGTTTTTATTTTACATTTTATTAATTAATTTAATCAATTCTTCCTTTATTGCTCTATTTGTCACTCTAAAAATATAATTTCTGTCTTTTATTCTATCTAATGTTAAATACCCACTTACAAATAATAAATAATAAACATAATATTCATTCATATATGCTTCAAAACATCTATGAGTTGATATACCAAACATTTCAAGAGCAATAACCTTTTCCCCTTGAATTGCCTTTTGTATATCGTTTACATCTCTTTTATCCATATTTTTAAATAATTTCTTTACCCCTGCATAATTAAACCAATAAGACTTTAATTTCCTATTTTTAATATAGTTTATTATATCCCAAGGGTTATAAATAATCACACCATTAGAATTGTATGCACCATAATATCCTTTAACATCTTTATTTATTTCTATTCCATAATACTTAAGCATCTCTTTAGTTTCACTTTCACTAAAACCTAATATATCTTTAAAGTGATTATCTAACATTGTTTCTTCTACATAATTATTTAAATCACTCATATATCTAATCACATTAAATGTTCCAACCATTATTCCCATTTTAAGTGAGTCACTATCTTTTAAAGCAGCAGATAATGCACCAACTATTAAATATCTTATTTTCTCATAATACCCATATTTATATCCAGCACGTAAAGGTATATCATACTCGTCTATCAATACAACTACATATTCATTATAGTATCTCTTTAACCAATTTGTTAAATATTCAATACTAAATTCATATTTTACTCTATCGGCAGTTCCCTTCATTATTTCATTATACATTATTTTTTCCGCATAGCATAAACACTCTTTAACATACTCTTTACTTTTATATAATTCCTTTATTACTTCTTTATACTTTTTATATGCTTTTTTATAAGTAGGTCCATTAATATTTTTAAAATCTAATTTAATTACTGGATACTTTCCAAAACATTTAAAGTATTCACTTTTACTTATATATAACCCATCAAATAAATTTTTATTTACTTCTTTCTTTTCTATATTAAAGAAGTTATCTAACATTGACAAAAACACAGTCTTCCCAAATTTCCTAGGTCTCGTAAAAAGTGGCACATAAGTACCTGTATCTACTAGTTCCTCTATTGCTTTTGTTTTATCTACATAATAATAATTTCCTTCTATTATTTCTTTAAAATCAGTTATACCAAATGGTATCTTCTTTTCCATATATAACACCCCTTTTACTTTATAGTACATTTATCTTTATAAAATACTACTTTATACTTCTTTACATCTTTTATTTTATCTAGTCTTAATTCTTTATAATAAACCTTTTCTTCTATTTTTATTTCTTCATTTAACTTACTTTCAATATCTTTCTCACTCTTCACTAATTTTATCTCTATTATTACTGCCAATTTTCTATTAACACTTTCTATTATTACATCATTATACCTTAACTTTCTACGAAATTTCATTATATATTCTTTTTCATTTATTAATAAAAATATACCTAACATAATTAAATAATAACTTAATTCGTTTTCTTCAAATACATAATAATAACTAATATCACCTAATATTTTATTTACTATTTTTTCTAATTCTATTATATCCCCATTTATTATATTTTCTACTAATTCATTAGTTTTAATTTTCATAATATCTGTATGTATAATCGCTTTTTGCAATAACTCTTTTAATTCTCCCCTTATTGCTTCATTAACAACTTTAATTTTACTATTATTTTCTTTATCTAATGTTAAATACCCACGAACAAATAATAAGTAATATATACTATTCACATCTTTATAATCATTATAATCTTTAAAAGACTTTAATTCTAAAGAATAATAATCCACACTTTCCCCTTCAATTAATTTTAATATTTTATATTTATTCTCGTCATTTGTTTTTTTAAATAATTCCTTTAATAAATCCATAGACAAAGAATTATACCAGTAAGGTTCTAGTTCTTTATTTTTATGTTTTTTATTATGAATATAACTTATTATATCCCAAGGGCTATATATATTTACCCCGTTCATATTATAACCAGAATAGTATTCTTTAAATTCTTTAGTTAATATAAAACCAAAATATTCTAACATATCTTTAGTTTCACTTTCAGTAAAACCAAATATATCATTATATTTATTACTTAGTGTTGTATTTTTTACAACATTATTTAAACCAGTATAATCATTAAGTACATCTACTATTCCTACCATAACTGCCATTTTAAGAGATGTATTTTCATTTAATGCTTCAGTTAATACTTCCCCTAAAAAGTCTATCATTTTTCCATAATAACCCTTTTCATAAGCATAACGAATTGGTACATCATATTGGTCTATTAATATTATTACTTTTTCTTTATGGTATCTCTCTAACCACTCCGACAAGTTTTTTATACTTAATTTATATTCATTTTCACTTGCTGTTCTAAATAATATTCTATTATATATTTCTTTTTCTAAATCATTTAATGAATTAATTATATATCTTTTTTTTCCATATAATTCATTTATAATTTCTTTAAACGAAGCATAACTATCTTTATACTCTAAATCTGATATAAAATTAAAATTTATCTTAATTACTGGATACTTTCCAAAATATTTAAAGTATTCACTTTTACTTATATATAACCCATCAAATAAATTTTTATTTTTTTCTTTCTTTTCTATATTAAAGAAATTCTCTAACGTTGACAAAAACAAAGACTTCCCAAATATTCTAGGTCTTAAATAAACAATTACTTTTTCTTCTGCTTTTAATAAATCTTCTATTACCTTTGTTTTATCTATATAATAAAAACCTTCTTCTATTATTTCGTCAAAAAATTCTCTTCCAAATGGTATTTTTTTATCCATATCTAACCCCCTTATTCTATCCTTTACTGAATAATACACTTTCTTTTATAAAATATAAATGTATATACCTTAACATCTTTTATCTTATCTAATTCTGAAGTTTTATAATAAGACCTCTCTTCTAATTTTATTTTTTCTTCATTTAATTTACTTACAATATCTTGTTCACTACTTGCAACTTTTATTGATATTACTGCTACCTGTTTCAAGTCAGTAGTCTTTAATATTATTTCACTATCACTTCCACTAGTTGATATTACACTTTGATTTTCTTTTTGTGTTTTTCCAAGTAACCCATCCAACATTAAAAAGTAAATTCTATAATTTTTTTCACTAAAAGTTTTATAAAAACTAAATTTACTTAATTTTGAATTTATTTTCAATTTTGCTTCATATACATCCCCATCTAATATATTTTCTATTAAGTTTTTCTTTTCTGTTAACTCAAATTGTTCTGTTTCTGATATTTTTCCAACCATTTTATTTAATTCTTGCATTTGCCAATAATCTTCTTCATTAAATCGTTCATAGTTTAATATACTTTTCATTAACTTATTTATTTCTTCTCTTATTGCTACATTTGGTATTTTATAATAATCAATTCCATTTTGTGTTTTATCTAATGTTAAATACCCTCTTGTTATCATTGAATAAAGTGCACTATCTAACCCATAATAATCTTCAAAATCTATAAATGTTATCAATTTCTTATAATTAATAGGTAAACTTTCTCCTTTAATTAACTTTTTAAAATCACATATATAGTCGTCAATAGTTCTTTTAATTAATTTCCTTAATGATATATTTCCTGAAATATAATACCAATAAGGCTCTAATCGTTTAGTTGAAATATAATTTGCAATATCATAAATATTATAAATACTTACTCCTCCAATATTATATTTACCATAATATTCTTTAACTTCTTTAGTTAATTTTATTTTATAATACTTAAATATTTCTTTAGTTTCACTTTCTGTAAAACCAAACACATCACCATATTCATTACTTAATACTGTATTTATTTTAAAATTATCTAAACCATTAATATCAGAAATTGCTTTAGATACTCCTGCCATTATTCCCATTTTAAGAGAGGAATTATCACTTAATGAATAAGATAATGTTCTACCTACTAAATATAGTATATCTTTATAAAAATCTCCCTTTTCTCCACTTTCCAAAGGAGTATCATATTCGTCTATTAATATTATTACTTTCTCTTTATGGTATCTTTCTAACCATTTTGATAAATTCTTAATACTATTAGTATAATCAACTACATCTGCATCTCCATATTTTATATGATTAAATTCTTCTAGTTCTATGTTATCTAATATTTTTGTTATATATTCTTTATCTCTATATAATTTCTTTATTTTCTCAACAAATAAATCATAACATAATTCATAACTATCCATATCTAAACCTGAAAAACTAAAATGTATTACTGGATACTTCCCAAAATGTTTAAAATATTCACTCTTACTTATATATAAATTATCAAATAATTTTTTATTTTCTTTCTTCTTATTTATATCAAAAAAGTTATCTAGCATTGATAAAAACATCGATTTACCAAACCACATCGGTCTAGTAAAAAGTATTGCTTCTTCACCTTTTGCTAGTAATTCCTCTATTGCTTTCGTTTTATCTACATAATAATAATCTTTTTCTATGAACTCTTTAAATTCACTTACATAAGATGGTACATTTTTCTCCATCTCTAACACCCCCTTATTCTTAATATGTTTTCATTTTAACAAATTTTAATTGTTATGTAAAGTATAAAATATTAATTTAAAATAAAAAAAATAATTGTATATGGACTCTTTAGTCCATATACAATTTAATTGTTTTCTAAGCACTCAAACTTGCATATCTTTTTATAAAATACTAAAGCATATTTTTTAATTTCTTTTATACCATCTAGTTCTAACTCTTTAGCATATTGTTTTTCTTCAATTTGCTTCTTCGCTTCTTCTAACTTCTTTTCAATTTCTTCTTCACTCTTTGCTATCTTTATTTCTATTACTGCTCCCCTTTTTCTATCATAAGTTTCTATCATTATATCAGGTCTACCTAAACCTGACTCTCTATTTGATTTTACTATAAATCCATTTCCATTTGCTTGATCTAAAAGTTGCATCATATACATATGATATGAAAATTCTTTTCCAGAATTTATATCATAATAACTTAAACTATTCAATAATTGATTTATCTTTATCTCTACTTCATTTGCACTTCCATTTAACATATCTTCTATTAATAAAATTACATCTTTTAAATTAAAATTATTCTTCCCCAATATAGCCCTTCTAAATAATTCCTTTAATTCATTTCTTACTTCTTTATTTGGTATTTTGTAATAATCTTTTCCATCTTCAGTTTTATCAAATGTTAAATATCCACTCACAAATAATAAATTATATATGTTGCTTCTTTCTGAATAATCATTAAAATCTATATAAGTTAACCTTTCATTATATGAGAAATCAACTCTTTCCCCTTCAACCATATT
>CANRGI010000087.1 GCA_947630095.1 uncultured Bacilli bacterium | reverse complement strand
TCATATCATTTGCAATACTCATTATATCTTTATCTTCTATAGAAACATAATCATTAACAAACTTCTTACTAAAAATCATTATTCCACGTCCTTTCTATTAAAATTATCTAAAAATCTTACATCTCCAGTATATAAATGTCTTAAATCAGTAATACCATATTTAAACATAGCAAGTCTTTCTAACCCAACTCCAAAAGCAAAACCTGTATATTTTTCTGGGTCATATCCACACATTTTAAGCACATTAGGATGTACCATACCACTACCTAATATTTCTATCCAACCAATATTCTTACATAAAGCACACCCTTTACCACCACATTTAAAGCAAGTTACATCTACTTCATAAGATGGTTCTGTAAAACCAAAATAACTAGGTCTAAATCTAACATTGGTATTTTTTCCAAGTAATGCTCTTGCCATTTCTAATAAAGTACCCTTTAAATCAGCAAGACTTATATTCTTATCTACTACTAACCCTTCCATTTGCATAAATTGATGTGAGTGAGTAGCATCGTCATTATCTCTTCTATAAACTTTACCAGGACATACCATTCTTATAGGTGTTTTATCTTTATTTCCAAGCATAGTTCTTACTTGCACACTACTAGTTTGACTACGAAGTAACATTTCTTCTGTAATATAAAATGTATCTTGCATATCTCTAGCAGGATGGTCTTTAGGTATATTTAATTTTTCAAAGCAATTATCGTCAGTTTCAACTTGAGGTCCTTCAACTACATCATAACCCATACTTACAAATAAATCTTCTAAATCTTCTCTAATTAAAGTAAGAGGATGCAAACTTCCTGTTTTAATACATTTACCAGGTAAACTTATATCTATTCTTTCATTTTCTAATTTTTTATTTAATTCTCTATTCTTAATCTCTCCTAGTCGCTTATCAAAACATACATTAAATTCATTTCTAAATGAATTAGTAAGCATACCTATACTTTTCTTTTCTTCACTACTTAAGTTTCCCATTTCTTTCATTATACTAGTAAATTCACTTTGTTTACCTAAATATTTACTTTTTACTACATTCATACTTGTTTCATTTTCACACGCACTAATGTCTTCTTTAGCACTACTTAAAATACTATCTAATCTCTCTTTCATTTTTCCTCCCAAATAAAAACTTTATGCTTAAGGACTGACTTATTTCAGCGGTACCACCTTAATTCATAAAGTAACTTATGCTTCTCTTATAGTTAACGCCTATCTTACGTTTCTTTGATATAAAGAAGTGAAATTCATAAAATATTATTTGTTAATTTCCACCTAACATTAACTCTCTATATTTAATAATATATTACTACTTATCTTCCAAAGACAACTATATTCTAACAAAATATATAATTTTTTTCAAGTATTTTATCTTTTTATTTTATCATTTATATCTTTAACATTTATATATATGTATTCATTATCTATTTTTAATGTTCCCTTATCACCATTATAATTACATATTATCTCAAAACCATTTACTTCTTTATAATATTTAATTATATTACTAGATAAATTTATTAAGTATTCTCTTAATCCTTCACTACTAACTTCACTAGAGTCTATTACTACTTCAAGTTCATGTTTCATTTGATAATCTATAATTATTTTATATAAATCTTCTTTAGTTATAATTTTTCCATAATTATTAGGTATTATATCGTCTAATTTCCAATAATCAAATGTACCTTTATTTAATAAAAGCATAACTGATATATTATTTTCTTTTAAATAATTTTGTAAATTATCTTTTTCTTTAAGTACATCTCCTAAAAAATTATCTTCATAATTTCTTAAATATATATTGTATATATTTGTAGCAAAATTATCTTTTGAAGTACTTTTTGATACTTTAACTTTTTTATTTATTTTTATAATGCCAAAATACATAAAACTATAACTATGTTTAACATCTAATCTAATATTAAATGATATATTACTAGGTTTATATTTAACACTTACATTATAGTCATTTATATTTCCATCACTCATAAAACCATTATATCCAAATTCTCTATCTATATCTACTATTTCAAATTCTTCTGTTCCATATTTTTCTTTTAAATACGAAAGTGCTTCTTCTTTTACTTCATTATCTATTTTAACTTTTCCAAAATATCTAAACATAAATTGTCCTACTATAAATATTAAACTACATAATGTAACTAATAAAAAATATTTAAGAGTTTCTCCTATTTTAGAAGTATTAATTGTATCTTTCTTTTTATAAACAACTTGTAAAATTAAAGAAATTACACCTATTATTAAATTTATAACAAATAACATTACTAAAGAAAATGCAGGTATTAATTTATCCCACTCACTTGTATCATAAGTATATAAATCAGTTGAAATATACATAGCATAAATAATCATAGATAAAATAAATGCAAACCACATACCATTAAATGCTTTAAAATGTTTTCTATCTTTTCTTCCCCCAAATAAATTAACTACCTCTAGTACTATTAAAATGCAAAAATACAACATCGTTAAAACCCACATTAAATTCATAAATAGCACCACCTTAATTATTATTATACCAAAATTTATCTAAAAAATCTTTAATTTATTATATTTTAGTGTAAACAAAAAAGGGATAACCCCTTTATTCAAATATTTTATTAAATATATCTATTACAAATTCATTATCATTTATTTTATTTTCTACATATTTATTAAAAGTATTCTCTTTTATATCTTTATAATTAGGATAATTTATTTCTATTTCTTCTCTACTTACTTTATATGTATTACCACTAAAATTAAATGTAATATTTTTAACATTTTCTATTAAATAAAATATAGATACACTATTGTATAATAGACATTTTTCTAAATAATTATTTTCATTTATATACCAGTCAGTAATATTGTAATCAATAATTAAATCCATATTCTTTATTTCAAATACATACCCGTATTCTGAAAGAGGTAAACTATCTATTAAATGACTATCATTACTATTATTTCCTACATATTGATTTTTAAATTTTATAATATTTTCTATTCCAGATTTATCTCTATTAAATGGCACTATTGGAATTGTTTTTTCATTATAAATTTTTTTATAGTCAACTATATAATATTCATTTTTAGTATTTCTATTTATTCTATATACATTACAAAATGCTGACTTATAGATAATCATATTATCACTTGTTTTAATTAAATAAGAAAATCTTGGAGGAACTTTATTTAATTTTACATTAATATAATCTATAGTCATTAATAAACTCATACCTATTATTAAATATATTACTGCATATATTATTTTTTTTATTAGTTTAGAATTTTTAATAAACATTATAAAACCTATTAAAGAAATGAAAAGTCCTAATTCTGAATGTATAGCACCCCAACTGCTTTCTGTAGGATATATAGTAAATGCCATAAAAATAATTATAAAACCAAACAACATTAACATTTCAGAAATCATTTTATTTTTTTTATTTTTACTAGTATAATCAATTGTCCTTATAATATTTTCTTCTAATTTTTCTTGATATTCACTTTTATTTAATTTTTCTCCACTTAATAATTCATTAATAGTTATATCAAGTATTTCACATAGAGGTTTAAATAAAGATAAATCAGGCATATTCTTTCCATTTTCCCAGTTACTAACAGAACGGTCAGTAACTCCTAATTTTTCTGCTAATTCTGTCTGTGTCATTTTCTTATCTTTACGAGTATCTGCTATAAATTTTCCTATTTTTTCTTGGTTCATATTCTTCTCCTTTCTAACTTAAATTTTATAATAATTTTATATTTTTTAACACGAAATAAAACTTGAGTATAGAAAAAAACTAGTTACCTAGTTTCTAAATATTATATACTTAATAATTCTTTTTCTTTCTCTTTAAATTTATCTTCTACTATTTTATTGTAATTATCTATTAACTTTTGAACTTTATCTAAGTTTACCTTTTCTTCATCCTCACTTAATTCTAATTTTTTAATTCCATTATTTGCTTCTTGTCTTATATTTCTAAGTGCGATACGTGCTTCCTCTGTCATATCTTTTACTTGTTTTACATAAGTTTTTCTAGTTTCTTCTGTTAATTCAGGTATTGATAATATAATTACTTCTCCATTATTAGTAGGTGCCATACCCAATTCAGCAGTATAAATTGCTTTTTCTATTTCCTTAAGTGCATTTTTATCAAAAGGTTTTATCATAAGTTG
Organism: uncultured Bacilli bacterium; assembly: GCA_947630095.1. Lineage (GTDB taxonomy): Bacteria > Bacillota_I > Bacilli_A > RF39 > UBA660 > MGBC139354. Next base: position 1,438 of record CANRGI010000087.1, on the reverse strand, counting down.
TCTTGCTTCTGGTACACTTATAGTAGCAATAGACTGTATTGGAGTACTAGTCCCATAATAATCAACCATTATTCCGTTCAAAATATTAGGGTTTGCTCTTCCTGCTCTTACAGTAGTAAATTTACTTTCTAAAGCCTCCACTGCCTTATCCATTTTTACTTTTACATCATTTTCATTAAACATATTTCACTTCTCCTGTAAACATTATAACACTCTTATATTTATTTAACAATAAAATTACTTATTAATTATTAAATATTTAGCCTCTCTTATTATATCTTCATAAACATAATTATTACTTTTTACACTAGATATATATGCTTTATTTTTATTTAATATAATAGCAGAATTAACTCCACATCTATTACTACCAGTTCCATTTATTTTAAGCATTCTACTAATTCCTTTACTTTCTTTATCACTTATAACAATTATTATATATCTAACATTATCTATCCCCTTTAAAATAGATATATCTTTATGAAATTCATACATTAAATTAGTTAAAAAATTAATACTTCTTAAATAAAACTTATTTGTTTCATAAGTTAAAACATAATAAATTTCTTTATCATTATATTCTTTATAATACAAAGTTGTATTATTTTCTCTTTTTCCTACTTGATATCCTTTATTATTTAATTTATCTATTAAATCTTCTTTAAATGTATTACTATTTATATTATATTTATTAGAAACATTACCTCTTTTAATTACAAATATAGTAAATAATCTTATTAAAACTAAAATAGCATAAATTATTAATAAAATATTTGTTATAGTCTCTAACCCACCAAAAACAGTATAAGCAAGTACTGCTAAACATAAAAGTAAAATACTAAATAACTTCATAAATTTTTCAAATAAACCATTATTCATAACATACCTCTAAAAACTCCTAGAAGAGCCTCCTCCACCAGAAGAACCACCACCTCCAGAGAAGCCTCCACCTCCTCCAAAACCACCTGAACTTCCTCCAGAGTAACCCCCTCCACCAAAAAAGCCTCCTAAAAAGCCACCTCCAGTGCCTGTTATCATACCAGCAAAAAAACCAATAATTTCAGTAAATAAATATTCTATCATAAATTTTGAAAAATATATATAAAGTGGTATAAAAGCAATTATATTTATTAAAGCCATTATCTTAAATGATAAATACTTTTTATTTTTATTAGCATTAGCAAATACTACTCCTAAAATGAAACTATAAATTAATATATATGAAATAAAATCAAATGCTATATTTGAACTAGTATCATTATTAGTATTCACTATTTGTGCATCTACTTCACTTGCATCTATATTATAGTATTCGCATAATTTTTTATAAAAAGCAGAGTATCCATTTTTTATTCCTTCGTCCCAATTATTATTCTTTAAATAAGGTATTATATATTCGTCTTGGTATCTACCTGTTAACCCGTCAGGAAGCACTCCT
>CANRGI010000086.1 GCA_947630095.1 uncultured Bacilli bacterium | reverse complement strand
AAATGGAATCGCGTGTGTTATTCGTAAAACACCTGCTAAAATAAGATTAAACAAAGAGAAATTATTAACTGAAAATTATGTATCACTTCCAATACACGACTTTTTATTCAAATGTGTTGAAGGACACTGCAATATATTAGTTAGTGGAGAAACCGGTAGTGGTAAAACTGAACTTGTTAAATATTTAGCAAGTCACACAAAAGAAAATGAAAAAATAATAACAATAGAAGATACACTAGAACTACACTTAGACAGAATCTTCCCTCATAGAGATATAGTTGCAATGAAAACAAACAACATAGCGAGTTATAGTGACGTATTAGTCACTTGTATGCGTCAAAACCCTAAATGGATTTTACTATCAGAGGTTCGTAGTGCAGAAGCAGTTACTGCTGTACGTAACTCAATCAGTAGTGGACACAATATCTTATCTACAATACACTCTGAAAAAGCAAGTGGTATCCCAATGCGTTTATACAGTTTGCTTGAAACAAACCAAGATGTTGAACAATTCTTAAGAACAATACATAGATATATCCATATTGGTGTTCACGTAAAAGGCTATATGTCAAAGAAATACGGAAGATTCCAAAGAGAAATAGTAGAAGTAGCAGAATTCTATGTTGACGAAGAAACAAATGAACCAAAGACAAATGTGTTATATTTTAAAGGTATGGATGGAGTAGAACACTATAAAAACCCATCAGCGCATTTGCTTGAATATTTAGGTGCACAAGGAATATACTTGCCTGAAGAAACATTTGTAAAAGAATCGAGTACTTTAAAAGAGGTAGTAGCAGAACCTTCAGTAGTACCTACAAATTAAAAAAGAAAAAGAGGTGAAATCATGTATATTGAATTTTGGATAGTAGTATTTTTAATAGTATTCCTAGTAATATATAGAAAAAGTGCAGGAGAAAAATTTTATAAATTTGTATCCGGCGGAATAAGTGAAATATATAATAAATATGCTCCATACTCATTTAAAGTGGTTAGAGAAAAAGCCAAAGAACTTGGCCAAGAATACTCTGTAAGACAATATATTATTCAAATAATATTCTTTGCAGGTGGAGCAGCAATTATTACTTATTTATATTTCTATAATATAGTAATATCAGTTATATATGCCATTGCGGCAGTATTATTTATACCATACTTGACTTTCTTAAGATGTAGTAAAGTTTATAGTGAGTATATTTTCGAGGAAATTCAAGTATATACAACAAATACTATAATGGAATTTACAACAACACAATCATTTGTTAAATCACTTGAAGGTGTAAGAGATAGTGGTGTCCTTGAAGATCCAGTTTTACAAGATGTAAAAGAAATGATAGAAATAGCATATTCAAGTTCTACTATCGACGATGCCATAGATTTTATGAATTCAAAATATGATTTTTATGTAGTAAAGAATATGCACCAACTTTTCTTACAAATAACCAAAGAAGGTGCAAAAGATTCAGGAGAATCACTAGAAAATATGCAACAAGACATAGATGCTCTAGTTGAAGGCGTTTATAGAGATAGAATAGATAGACAAAACTTCCATAAACAATTTGTAACTTTCGGTTTTATCCTTTATTTCTTAGTTGCATTAATTCAAATACTATTAGGAAACGATAGTTATATGACACTTATAAGTGAATGGTATGTACAACTAATGTTACATGCTGTAATATTTATAAACACTTATTTCCTTGTATCTGGGGAAAAATATTATAACGAGGATGTGGGTGCAGAATGATGATAGAAATTCCTATTATAGGCGTATTGCTTGTAATATTATTATTTGTTCAAGGTAAAATTGATGGAAATCAATTTATAAAGGATAATGAAAAATTATTTAAATTATTAAAAGAAGACGATTATGACTTCTTAGTCGCAGCAAGATATGGTGACGAAGCGGACCCAGAAATACTTTTTGAAAAAAGGGTAAAAAATGGATTACTAGTTTTAGTATTTTTAGTAGTAATATTTATATCTAATTTAAACTTCCTTAGTCTAATCTTATGCTTTGTAGTTGCTTGGTTAATTTTTAAACAAGGTTATACAAAATTAAAAAGTTATTATAAAGCACATTTACACGAAATAGATTTATTACTACCATATTATTTAAAGAGTTTGGAAATATTAATTCAACACTATACAGTTCCAGTTGCTTTAAGTAAAAGTATAGATCAAGCACCTAAATTGTTCAAATCTGGTATAAAAGAACTAGTTTCACGTATTAATGCCGGTGATATGACAGTTGACCCTTATATGGCTTTTGCTATAAAGTATCCAGTTAGAGATTCAATGAGAATGATGCGACTTTTATATAGACTTGGCTTAGGAAGTCAAGAAAATAAACAAGAGCAATTATTAGCATTCTCAAAAACAATTTCTAATCTTCAACAAAAGAGTAGGGAATTAAAATATAAGGAAAGACTTGACAAGATGGAAAAGAAAACAATGGTTATGCTAGCATCAACTGGCGCAGGTGTAATGATAATACTTGTATTTGCAATTGTACAAGCATTTATGGCTCAATAGTTTAGAATAGTTAAAAGGCTATCCAATTTAAGGATAGTTTTTAATTTTTGTAGAAAAATGTATAATTCATTGTAAGTATAGAAATTTAATTGTATAATTATCTATAGAAGGGGTGGAATATTATGAATAATAAAGAGAATATTAAAATAAGAAAAGTTAAAACAAATGTTAAGGGTAAAACTATAGAATTTGACGAATATTACCTAATAGACCCAATAACAGGAGAGGAGGTATTTGATAGAAATATTGAAATAGAAAATGATATTAGACTATATGATATATATAAAAAAGAAATGAATTTATTAACTTCTGACGAAATAAAGAATATAAGAAAAAAGTATGATATGAATCAAAAGGAATTTGCTTTATCAATTGGTGTTGAAGAAACTGAAGTACATAGATTTGAAAATGGTTCTATACAAACAGAATCAGTTGATTTAGTTATAAAATTAAGTGAAAATCCGAATATAATGTATGATTTATTAATAAAAAATAAATCAAATTTATCTGAAAATGCTTATAAACGTATCTTAAGAAAAGTAAAAAACCGCTTATTAAGTAACAAAATATAAGGAAGTGATAGAAAATATGAATAAATTATATATTGATTTGATAATACACCCAGGAGAAACAATTAAGGAATTATTAGAAGACAAAGGAATAACACAAGAAGAATTAGCAATTAGAACAGGCTATTCTGCTAAACATATTAGTGAAATTATAAGTGGTAAAAAAAATATATCTACTAAATTTGCAAATGCTTTAGAATTTGCTTTTGCAATTCCAAAAGAATTTTGGATTAATTTACAAAGTAATTATAATAAAGAGTTATTAGATAAATAAGAGATATTCGAGTATGATTTATCTCTTTTGTTTTTAAATATTATAGTAAAAAATTGTTAAATTATTGACAAAAAAATTATCAAAATGAAAAAAATGTGTTAATTTTTACATAAAAACTTGATTAATAAAAATGTTTAAAGTATAATAAATATTGTAATAATATAGAGGAGGAGGTAAATAAATGAAAGAAGCTACAGGTGAATTAAATATGACAGTATTGGTTGTTATAGCAATAGCAGCAGTTGCCGGACTATTCTATGTATTCGTATGGCCTATGATTCAAAGAACTATCGTTCAACAAACTTGTAATGTATACGGAACTGGATATGAAGCAGTTAAATTAACTGGAAATGGTAATGATTCTAAAACAATTTGTGGTGCTAGTAGCGATAGAACAGACTGCTGGGCTTGTTGTAAAGAAGGAACATCAGGATATAGTACAGCAAATTGTGAGGCAGTAGATAGTATTAAACAAAATTAAAAGGAGTAAAAATAAATGAAAGAATCAATTGGTGGAACATGGATACTTGGGTTCGTAATGTTATTTATAGTATTATTTGCAGCATATTTAGCAGTATCTATAAATTATACCAAGGCTTTTAAAGCAAAAAATAAACTTATTAACCTGATAGAGGAAAATGAGGGTTTTACTGCAAGTAGGTATTCAAATTTAGACTCAATATCTGACGACGAGTTAAAAAATGCGAAAACTACTGAGGATAAAATATATTATTATTTAAGAGATACTGGGTATGCAGCATCAGATACACCAGCAGAGAAATGCTTTGATAAACAACCAGAATTCTGGCATCAAGGCGGCTACTGTGTAAAGAAATTATGTACTAGAAAAGGTGCATACTATAGGGTACAAACATTTATCAAAATGGAACTACCAATTGTAAATCTTAAATTTATTATTCCTATAAGTGGTGAAACTAAGGTAATATACAGAACGCAAGACGACGATTTAGCATGTTCTAGGGATTATTAAAAAGGAAGGTTTTTATGAATGTAATAATAGCAAATAAATATAGAGAAATGCTTGGAGGACTTAACATCGAAATCATAAAATCATTAGAAGGTGTTTATGATGTGGATTATATCATAAATGAATTCTCAAATTTCTATTTCGATAGAATGATTTTAGATATAACAGCCCTAAGAGATTATACAAATTTAGATGTACTACAAAAATTGAGTATTAATTTAGATATGGGAAAAGTAATATTACTTTTAGACGATAGTGAAGAGAGTTCCACTAGTGGCTACCTATCAAAGTTAATTTCAATGGGTATATATAACTTTACTAGAAATATTGAAGGAATTAATTATTTGCTTCAAAATCCTAATAGTTATAGAGATGTTGCACATATTCACAACATTAACGGTGATACATCTTATGTTGAGGATAGTGCTTTATCTAGTAGAACTAGAATAATTGGAATTAAAAACCTTACTGAAGGTGCTGGTGCAACAACACTATGTTATCTAATGAAAAAGCATTTAGAAGCAAATTATGCAGTTACAGCAATAGAAGTTGATAAAAGGGATTTCTTTTATTTCAACGAAAAAGATATGATTTCTACAAATTCAATAGATTTGCCTAAAGAAATAATGAAAAAACGTGACTGTAATGTTGTGTTAATAGATTTGAATAACTATTCAGACCCTACGATATGTAATGATGTAATCTATTTAATTGAGCCATCAATATTAAAATTAAATAGATTAATGAAAAGGGATAGAAGAGTATTTGAAAAACACAGTGCAGATAAAATTGTTCTAAATCAAAGTCATATATCTCATAGTGACTTAACTGTATTTGAATATGAGGCAAAAGCTAAAATATTCTATAATTTACCATCTATAGACGATAGAAAAACAACTAGCAGAGAAATTAATGGACTATTATCAAAACTTGGCTTCGCTAAACAAAGCATAGGCGCTGACGACGACGATAGTTCGAAAAATAAATTATTAGGTATGTTTAAATTTTAATGTAAAGTAAATGGATATCATTTGACAATATTAAAAATATATATTAAAATTTAAATAAAGAAGAAAGAGAGGAAGACGTATATGATAAATGTAATGGAAAATTTAGTGATAAAAATGGCCTCAACTTTTTCATTAGCAGATGTGTCAGCACAAGAATTATGTCAAAAAATGACACCAGTATTTACAATCGCAGGGTATGTTATATTTGCAATAAAGATAGTTGTACCATTATTACTAATAATAACTGGAATGCTAACTTTAGCAAAGGCAGTGGCAGCTGGTAAAGAAGACGAAATCAAAAAA
>CANRGI010000085.1 GCA_947630095.1 uncultured Bacilli bacterium | reverse complement strand
AATCTATGTTTAGAAGTGATGGGAAAGATTTAGAGGGGATAACTAATAATAAATTATATGATACTTATATGTATAATGATAGATATAAAAAAGATATGTTTGTAGTTCCAATTTTATATGAAACTGCTAAAAAAATTGCTAAAGTACAAAATGAGGCTTTAAAAAATGGGGATAGTTTAATAATATATGAGACTTATAGGCCTTTTGAAGTCCAAAGGGAAGTTTTAGATAAATTTACAAATTTAATTAGTGAAGATAGCGAAGTAAATACATTAGTTAATTCTAAACCTTGGAATACTGGGTGGTTTATTTCTACTAGGGTAAGTAACCATCAAAGAGGAATTGCTATTGATAGTAGTATTGTTAAAATAAATAAGGCTCATAAAAGCAAAGTAGGGGAGTATAATTTTATTTCAATTTCAAATTATACTTTATACGAAATGCCATCACCTATTCATGAATTAAGTTCTAAATCAAGTTTATTTTCATATCCAGTTAGTAGTACATCTAAAACAAGTTTTAAAAATGCTACATTTTCTAATACAATAAACGATAATGCTATTAAATTATATAATTACTATATAAATAATGGTTTTTATCCTCTTGCTTCAGAGTGGTGGCATTATAATGATTTAGATACTTTAGAGAAATTAGAAGTTAAAAGTAATGGAAACTTTTATATAAACGATATAATGAGTAGTGTTCCAAATAAAAACTCTGAAAATTAATTCAGAGTTTTATTTTATAATACATTTTTACGTTTTAAGAAATATAAACCTATTAGTGATGTTATTATAATAACTACGCCTACAGTTACATAAGTTTTTATGCCTGTTTTAGGGTTTTCTACTGGTTTTTCTGGTTCGTCATAGTTTGCATTTCTATTTGATAGTTGTGTATTTGTTATTGAAACTTTGTAGTTGTCTCCTTCTTTAGTTATTTTTGGTGTTTCAGTAGTATAACCATCAACTTTAACTTCTTCTACACTAGGCTCGTTATCAAATTCTCCTGTTATAGTCATAAGCCAATTATTTTCTTCACTTAATACATAAGTATTATCATTTATTTTTACTTCTATATTATTAGGTATTATTTCTTTGTATGTATTTACTTTTACTTTTTCTCCATTAGGATATTCTACATATAATTCTTTATTTTTTGAATATTTATTCTTTGTTGTTCCGTGTCCTGTTTCGTCTAGTTTAACTGTTTCTAATACTTTAGAGTCTTTATCTAGTAATTTTACTTCTACAGCAAAACTTTCATTGTTTTTATTTGAATAATATATATCAATGTAGTTATCTAGGATATTCCAAGATTTTTCTATTGTTATGTCTGTTAGTTTTACTTCTTTCTTTTCAATAGTTCCTGCCATTTTATATTCTCCACCTTTATTTACTAAGAATATTGTGCAGTTTCCATTAGTTGTATTTGTTGTATATGTGAAGTTCCATTTATCATTATGATTTTTTTCTGTTACTTCAATATTAGTTGATGCTTCTACATTGAAATCTATTTCATAAGTCTTTGTCCAGTTTTCACTTGATTTTAAAGTTACTTCTTGTGTCCAATTGCTTCCTACTTTTATAGTAAAGTCAAGTGTATTTGGTATTTCCGGTGTTTCTTTTGTTATAGTAAATGATAAAGATATTGAACCATCGTCTATATTTTTACTTATTTTATAGTCTGTATATGTATTTGCATAAGTTGCAGGGATTTTGATATTACCATCTTTATCTGCTGTTACTGTGAAACTTGTATGCTTATCATTAACAGAGGCCATTACTGTTAACTTTTGATTTGCTATGTGTGTTTTATATTCTTCTTCACTTAATGTTCCATTGGCAGTAAATGTACTATAATTAATAGTTACATCAGTATTATAATTTGTAGTAGTATCAAATTCTTTATTTATCATTATAGATTTTTTAATTTCTCTATTGTTATTAACTGTTACTGTTGAAGTTTGTGAATCTTTTATTGTTCCAGTAACCTTTTGAGCTGATTTACTATTATTTTCATTAGTATATGTTGTAACATAATTATCTTTATTTGCGTCTGTTTCTTCTACAGTATAAGTTGTTCCTGCTGGTAGGTTATTTGCTGTTATGCTTTCATTATGTTTTAAAGTAAATGTTGCAACACCTTTAATGAATTTCATTGCTCCATAATCACCATTTATAGATGTATTACCTAAAGTTACTTTAAAATTAAATTGTTGATTTGTGTCTGCTCCTCCACCAGTTGTTGTCTTTTTAACTGTTAAATCACCTGCTGCTTTATGGTATGTATTAGTTAATGTAACTATTTTAGTATCATTTTCGGCTATTGTTCCTGTTGTGCCAGTTGAAGAAGAAAATGTATAATCGTTTTCATTTGCGTCGGTTTCTACAACTGAATATGTTATGCCTGCTGGTAAATCTGTAACTACTTTTGTTTCATTATGTTTTAAAGTAAAGTTTGATACTCCAAATGCAAAGTATATATCTCCATATTTGCCTAATATTGTTTTATCACTTAAAGTTAATTTTATATTAAATGTTTTATTAGCGTTAGGTTGATTACCGACTACTGTTTTAGTTATTGATAAATTTCCTCTAGGTTGCCCATAAGCATTTGTAAATGTTGCTACTTGAGTATAATCTGTTTTTATAGTATTAGAAGCATTATCAGAAGATGCTGTGTAATGGTCTTGATTTGCATCTGTTTCTTCTACTGTATATGTTATTCCTGAAGGTAAATTTCTTGCTGTTTTAGTTTCATTATGTTTTAATTTAAAAGTTGCTACTCCGTTTGTAAAGTACATATCTGTATATGAACCACTTATTGAAGTATCACTTAATGTTACTTTAAAATTAAATTCTTTATTTGTATCAGCATTTTCGCCTTTAACTTTTTTTGCTACTATTAAGTTTCCTACTGGGTTATTATATTTATTATTAAATATTGCTATTATAGTATCGTCTGTAGGTATTGTACCTGAAGCATTAGAAGACGATGTAGTATAGTCATTTTTGTTTGCTTCTTCTTCAGTTACTGTATATGTAATACCTGCCGTTAGATTACTTGCTGTTTTTCTTTCTCCATTAGTTAAAGTAAATTTTGCTACTCCGTTTGTAAATGTCATTTCGCCATAAGTTCCATTAACTGAAGTGTCGCTTAATGTCACAGTGAAATTAAATTTTTCATTTGAATCTGTTTCTTTTCCTAATACTACTTTTGCAACAGTTAAATGTCCTTGGCAATCTACAGACTTACGTATTTTTATACCTGGACTACATATTATTGCATCATTTGCTAATTGGTCATTTCTTGGATAAGTTCCCAATGTTATTCCTGTTTCTACAACTGTGATTTGTCTACTTGTTCTTAAAGTTTTACCATTAATCAAACTAGTATTAGCATTTGATTTTACTTTTAATTTGTATGTTAGTGTATACCTAGTACCATTTGGAACACTTTTTAATATCCACTCAATTTTGTGTGAACTACTATTATAACTTGGTGTACTTTCATTTGTTGCAGACAATACAGTTATATCAAAATTATTATAAATAAAATCATCAAATGTTATAGTAACTCCTATACCTGTCATTGCTTTGGCATTAGATGGGTTATCTAATATTATATCAATTGCAACTTCACCATTTGCTAAATTACTATTACTAGCATTTACTTGATTTGTAATATTCATACCTGAAGATGTAACTGGGTTACTCGCTGTGTTATCCTTTTCTACCGTTACATATAGTCCATCTGACCTCGACGAACTTGTTGGGTTTTGAATACTTATTGGGGTCAATAATTTATTATCACTTTCTACTGACCAAGACAATTTTTCTACTTTTGTCAGTAACACTGCTAATGCTAAACCTAATACTGTTACTAACAACAATGACTTTTTCATTTTTTACTTCTCCTCCTATTATAATATAATTATACTATTAAATTTTTTAAATAAAAAGTGTTATTTTGCAAATTTCGACAATATTTGTATTTTTAAATAGAAAAAAAGAAAGAAGTTTTAATTATTTTCTTTCTTTTTTTATTTTATAATACATTTTTACGTTTTAAGAAATATAAACCTGTTAGTGATGTCATTATAATAATTGCCCCAACTTTTATATAAGTTGTTAAACCTGTTTTAGGGTTTTCTACTGGTTTTTCTGGTTCATTATAATTTACATTTCTGCTTGATAATTGAGTATTAGTTATTGTTATTTTATAATTTTCTCCATCTTTTGTTACTTTAGGTGTTTCAGTAGTAAAGCCTTCAACTTTAACTTCTTCTACATCAGGGTCTTCACTAAATTCTCCTGTTACTTTAATATTCCAATTATTATCTTTACTTAATATATAAGATTTTCCATCAACTTTTACTTCTATACTATCTGGTAAAGTTTCTTTATATGTATTTATTTTTACTTTTTCTCCATTAGGATACTCAGCATATAATTCTTGTGTTTTTGAATATTTATTGGTAGTTACACCGTGACCATTTTTGTCTAGTTTAACTGTTTCTAATAATTTATTTTCTTTATCTAATATTTTTACTTCTTTTTCTAAACTTTCTTTATTTTTATTTATGTAATATATATCTATATTATTATCTAATATATTCCATATTTTTTCTATTGTTAATTCTCTTAATGGAGTATCTTTCTTTTCAATAGTTCCTGTTAATTTATATTTTCCGCCTTTATTTACTAAGAATATAGTACAGTTTCCATTAGTTATATTTTTAGTATAAGAGAATTCCCAGTTTTCGTCTTTATTCTTTTCTGTTATTTCAATATCATTTGAGTCTGTTAAATCAGTTTCTAAATCAAATGTTTTTGTCCAATTATTAGATGTATCTAATGTAAAATCTTCATTTAGGGAATTATCTATTTTTATATGGAAGTTAAGACTTTCAGGTATCTTTGGTGTATCTTTAGTTATTTTAAATGATAATGTTATTGAGCCAGTATCTATGTTTTTACTTATTTTATAATCTGTGTATGTATTTGCATAGTTTGCTGGTATTTTAATATTACCATTAGTATCTGCTGTTACGTTAAAACTTGTATTAGTTTGAGAATTTGAAGCCATTACTGTTAAACTTTGATTTGCTATGTATTTTTTGTAATCAGTTTCACTTAGTGAATTAGTGTTAGTAAATGAATTATAGTTAATAGTTACTTCTTTATTATAATTTGTTGTAGTATCAAAATGTTTATTTATCATTATATATTTTTTATTTTCTTTATTATTATTAACTGTTACAGTTATAGTTTCAGACTCTTGTATAGTTCCTGTTACTGCACTTGAAGAACTGCCATTTGTTCCGTTTTGATAAGTTGTAACATATCCATCTTTATTTGCATCTGTTTCTTCTACTGTGTATTGTGTTCCTGCTGGTAGGTTATTTGCTGTTTTGGTTTGTCCATTACTTAATTCAAATGTTGCTTCTCCATTAGTAAAGTACATATCGTTATATGAACCAGTTATATCTTTATTATTTAAAGTTACTTTAAAGTTAAATGTTTGATTTGTATTAGCACCTGAACCTGTTGTTGTCTTTTTAACTACTAAATTTCCTTTAGGCATATTATATCTATTTGTAATTTCTGCTGTTACTGTATCATTTGCTTTGATAGAACCAGAGGAATTAGAGTAGGTAGTAGTATAATGATTTTGGTTTGCTTCTCTTTCTGTTACTGTGTAAGTAGTATCTGCTG